>CALMQC010000119.1 GCA_937871895.1 uncultured Roseateles sp.
TGGCCGGCCTTCACGCTCTGGCCCGGCCGCGCGTCCAGGCCCAGCACGGCGCCGCTGACCTGGGCGGCCAAGGCCGTCTGCCGCACGGCCTCGACGACGCCGTCAAAGCTGCGCACGGCGCGGCTGCCGGCGGCGGCCTGGACGACAAAGCTCTCGGGCACCGGGGCGGCGTGTGCAGAACCCAGGAGGGTGAGCGCCAGCGCGGTGGCGATCAAGCGTGAGCGAGGGATGGGCTTCATGGCGTTTCGGCTTTCTGTGGTGTCCGCCGCACTTGCGTGGCGGCGTCCATGAATCTATTATTTGCGCAATCATGCAAATACGCAAGTCGCCCCGGAATTCCTGCTTCGGCTGCGGCATGATCGCAACCCTTGACGTGACATCCTCCATGGACGGACTCCCTCCCCAAGCGCTCGACCAGGTGGCCGATTTCTTCCGCACCCTGGCGGAGCCCGCGCGCCTGCAGATCCTCAACCTGCTGCGCACGGCGGAGCACAACGTGGGCGAGCTGGCCGAGCTGACGGGCTACAGCATCGCCAACGTCTCGCGCCACCTGAGCCAGCTCCAGCGCCAGGGCTTTGTGCTGCGCGAGTCACGCGGCAACAACGCCTACTACCGCATCGCCGACCCGGCCATCTACCAACTCTGCGACATGGTCTGCGGCCAGATCGCCAAGCGCTTTGACGCCCAGGCCGCGCAAGGCGCCGCCTTCACCGCCTTGCGCACCGCCGCCAAGACACCGCGTCGCACCAAAGCCAAAGCTGCATGAAGCTCCCCGCCAAGCTGCTCGACAAGGGCACCACCATCTTCACCGTCATGTCGGCCCTGGCGGCCGAGCATGGCGCCATCAACCTGGGCCAGGGCTTCCCGGACTTTGGCGCCGACGAGCGCCTGCTGCGCTTGCTGGGCGAGGCGGCCCTGGCCGGCCACAACCAATACCCGCCGATGACCGGTCTGCCCGCGCTGCGCCAGGCCATCGCGAGCAAGACCAACGCGCTTTACGGCAGCAACTACGACGCCGACCGCGACATCACCGTCACGGCCGGCGGCACCCAGAGCCTCTACACGTCACTCCAAGCTTGTGTGGGCGCGGGCGATGAAGTGCTGATCCTGGAGCCCAGCTACGACAGCTACGAGCCCTCGATCCGCGCGGCCGGTGCCGTGGCCATCGGCGTGCCGATGACGGGCGAGTACCGCATCGACTGGGACCGCGTCCGCGCGGCCATCACGCCGCGCACCCGGGCCCTGGTCATCAACACCCCGCACAACCCCAGCGGCCGCATCGCCACGCACGAGGACATGCTGACCCTGCAGGCGCTGGCCGAGCAGCACGACCTCTTCGTCGTCAGCGACGAGGTCTACGAGCACATGGTCTACGACGGCGCCCGCCACCACAGCGTGGCCGCCTACCCGGCCTTGGCAGCGCGCAGCTTCCTGTGCGGCAGCTTTGGCAAGACCTTCCACGTCACCGGCTGGAAGATTGGCTACGTGGCCGCGCCGCCAAAGCTCACCGCCGCCTTCCGCGCCTTCCACCAGTTCACCGTCTTCACGGTGTTCAGCCCGGCCCAGCACGCCCTCGCCGCCTACCTGGCGGACCCCGCGCCCTGGCAGGGCTTGTCCAGCTTCTACCAAGCCAAGCGCGACCGCTTCCGCACCGCGCTGGCCGCCACGCCGCTCAAGCTGCTGCCCTGCGAGGGCACCTACTTCCAGACCGTGGACTACAGCGCCGTGTCCGACGCCCCAGAGGCCGACTTCGCCCGCTGGCTCACCACCAAAGTCGGCGTCGCCGCCATCCCGCTGAGCGTGTTCTACCAACAGCCGCTGGAGCGGCGGCATGTGCGGTTTTGCTTTGCGAAGAAGGACGAGACGCTGGCGACGGCGATTGAGCGCTTGCAGGCCGTGCTAAGGTAATACCTCGCAATACTTGCGAAGAGGTAGCCATGGCAAGCCCCGCGATCCGCCCGGTGGCAATCAAGTTGGACGACGACACGAAGGCGCGCGTCAAGCGTCTTGCTGAGGCGCGGCAACGCACCTCGCATTGGGTCATGCGCGAGGCCATTGCTCAGTACGTCGTTCGGGAAGAGCAGCGTGAGGCCTTCCGCCTGCAAACGCAGGAGGCCTGGCTGCACTACTGCGAGTCCGGCAAACACTTGAGCGGCGATGAGGCAGACGCTTGGTTGGCGGCGCTGGAAGAAGGCAAGGACATCGATCCGCCGGCATGCCACAGCTGATCTGGTCTGAGCCGGCGCTGCAGGACGTGCAGCGGCTGTACCGATTCCTCGCCCCCAAGAGCCCGGACGCTGCCCGGCGCGCCGTCAAGGCCCTACGTCAAGGGGTGAGCATCCTGCGGCAGCAGCCCAGTCTAGGCCGCACGATTGACGACATGCCGGAAGAGTTCCGGGAGTGGCTGATCGACTTTGGTGACAGCGGCTACGTGCTGCGCTATCGACTGACGTCGGATGCGGTGGTCGTGCTGGCCGTCAGGCACCAACGGGAAGTTGGGTTTTGAGCTAGGAGTCTGCGCGGCAGACTCCTAGAGCACCCTCGGCATCCCCGCCCGCACCTCGGCCTTGTCGCCAAAGTCAAAGTGCCACCACTCCGTCGGCAGCACATGGAAGCCGCCGTGCCGCATCGCCGCACGGAGCCAACCGCGCTCGGTCAGGTGCTGAGCGGTCAGCAGGCCCTGCGCCAGCAGCTCGGCCTCGTACTCGGGGTGCGAGGCGCGCGTCATCTCGTCAAAGCCCGTGCCCATGTGGACCTCGTGGCCCAGCGGGTCGAGCAGGGTCACGTCCACCGCCATGCCAAAGCTGTGGATAGAGCCGCGCGTGGGCTCGGCGAGGTAGAGGCTGAGCGGCGTGCCGGCCAGCTCGGCCCAGAGGCGCTCTTGCACGCGCTGAGGGCGCAGGGCGTCGAGCACCAGCAGGCGATAACCGGGGCGGTGCTGCGCGAGCCACGTGGCGGACTGCTGCAAGGCTGCAGCCGCATCGCGGCGCAGGTAGCGGCAGTCGAGGCCGTCGTAGACCGGGTGGCCGACGAAGTTGTTGCTGGAGGCGTAGCGCAGGTCGATGGCGACATTCAGCGCGTCGAGCGCGCGGAAGTCGGGGTGGGTGGGGACGTCCTCGATGGGGATGGACGGGACCTTCACTTGCATCACTTTCGGTAGACCCCGTTGAAGTCCACGCTGCCCGTCGGCGCCATCTTGAAGCCGACCACGTCGCTGCGCAGCGGCAAATAGATGGTCGAGTGGGCCATCGGGATCCAGGGACGCTCGCGCTTCCAGATCTCTTGCGCCTTCTCGTAGAGGGCGATGCGCTTCTTGGCGTCGGTGCTGGCGCGGGCTTCGTTGATCAGCTTGTCGAACTCAGCATTGCAGAACTTGATGCCGGTGGTGTTGGCGGCGCAGCTGAGGTTGGGGGAGAGGAACTCATCGGCATCCCCGGTCTCGCCGCTCCAGCCGCTCATGTAGACGTGGTGCTCGCCGTTGTTGGCGCGCTTGAGGTACTCGCCCCACTCGTAGGTCTTGATCGTGGCCTTGACGCCGATCTTGGCCCAGTCCTGCTGGATGCGCTGGGCCACCATCGGCCCATTGGGGTTGGTGGGCCGCGCCACCGGCAGGGCCCAGAGGTCGATCGCGAAGCCATTGGGGAAGCCCGCCTTGGCCAGCAGCTCTTTGGCGCGCGTGGGGTTGAACTCGTTCTTGAGCGCCTTGTTGAAGCCAGGGATGCTGGGCGGGAAGGCACTGGTGGCCTGCACGGCATCACCGCGCGGGAACAGGGCCTTGAAGATGGCGTTGCGGTCGATCGCGATGTCGAGCGCCTCGCGCACCTCGCGCTGGTTCACGGGCGCCTTCTTCAAGTTGAAGCTCAGGTAGGAGATGTTGAGCGCCTGGATCTTCTGCAGCACCACGCCGGGCTTGCCGTCGAGGGCCGAGACGTCCACATCGCGCAGCGGGCTGCTGACCTGGCACTCGCCGGCCAGCAGCTTTTGCACACGCACATTGGGCTCGCGGCTGATGGAGAAGATCAGCGCCGAGGTCAGCGGCTTGCCACCCCAGTAGCCGGGGTGGGCTTCAAGCCGCAGCACATCGTCCTTGGCGTAGCTCTTGAAGCGATAGGGGCCGGTGCCCACGGGCTGCAGGTTGATCTGGGCGGCGCGGTTCTCTTTGAGCAAGTGCGCCGCGTACTCGGCCGACTGGATGCCAGCGAAGGGGTAGGCAAAGAGGGCGGCAAAGGTGACGTCCGGCTCCTTGAGGCGGAAGCGCACCGTGCGCTCGTCGAGCTTGTCGATGCCGGCCAGGCGGCGCGCGAGGCCAAGGTTGTTCGGCAGGATGAAGTTGGCCGGGAAGGCCTGATTGAACGGGTGCTTGGGGTCGATGAAACGCGTGAAGGTGAAGACCACGTCATCGGCATTCATCGGCCGCGTCGGTTTGAAGCCGGGCGCGGTCTGGAACTGCACGCCGGGCCGAAGCGTGAAGGTGAAGCTCTTGGCGTCGGGCGAGACCTCCCAGCGCTCGGCCAGGCGCCCGACCAGCGTGGTGCCCGGGCGCTCGAAGACGAGCAGGCCTTCAAAGATTTGCCGCGTGGCATTGCTCGTGCTGCTGCTGTCCCAGAGGCCGGGGTCGAAGCCCTCGGGGCTGGCGTCGGCGCAGTAGACGAGGGGCTTGCCTTGGGCGGTGGCGAGCAGTGGGGCGGCAAGCGCGATCAACAGAAGCCAGGCTTTCATCTCAGGGTGACGCCAAGGTCGAAGAAGTGGGGCCAGGCTTTTTCGGCCAGGCGCTTGAGGGGCGAGAGCTGCACATAGCGCGAGGCCGTCTTGGCGGCAAAGGCCGCGAGGCGGGCTTCGTCGGGGTGCGGCCCCTCGCCCAGCAGCGCCAGATGTTGCGCCAGCGCGCACCACTCGACGCGGCGCCAGAACTCGCCGAAGTCGGCGTCGAGGTCCTCGTCCAGCCAACCCGCCTTGCGCGCTTGCTCCCAGTAACGCACGGCGATGTCGAGTTCGTCGGCTTCATCGAGCGCCTGCGTCGAGGGGCGCAGCAGCGCGGCCAGGTCCTCGGCGCACGAACCGGCGACACCGCACTTCAAGGGCCGCTGCGGAGGCAGGGCCGCGCTGGCCAGCAGGGCTTGGATGCAGGCGCTCCAGCCGGCGCGTTCGCGCTCGGTGGCTTCGCCGCCCCAACGGTCGAAGCAGGCCTGCAGCGCGGCGGCCTGGGCCAGCGGGTCGGCAGCGGGCGGCAGTGGCAGGCTCAGGGCGGCGCGCTGCCAATCGAGCAGCGCCTGACTGGCCTCGCGCACGGTGTTGGCAGGGCTCGGCAAGCTCGGGGCATCAAGGGGGCTCATGGATAATGATTTTCTCGTGCCGCGCCCCTCGTTTTTGTCTCTTGCAGGCCCCACTGGCCCCATTCGGGCGTGGCCCTTGCGTCCCGTGCAGTGCCTCGCCCTGTGGGCCATCGGCCAGGGTCTTGCGGTGGCCGAGTCCCTGACGGTGCCGACACCCCCGGCGGCGGCCGCTTCGGCCCCAGCGCCCACGCTCAAGCTCAAGGGCTCCCGCGTGATGGCCGCGCCCATCAAGCCCGCCAGCCGTGCCCCGGGCGCTCCCAAGCCCGCTCTGGTGCTGAGCGCCGAACGCGCCGAGGCGCAGTTGGAGCAGCAGGCCCATGCCGAAGGCGCGGTCGAGCTGCGCTATGGCGCCCTGCTGCTGCGCACCGACAAGCTTGACTACCGCTTCGTGGACGACCTGGCTCAAGCCCAAGGCCAGGTGCAGGTCAGCCAGGGCGGCAATGTCTTCGCCGGCCCGGCGCTGCAGCTCTACCTGGAACGATTTGAGGGCGAGTTCCTCAACCCCAGCTACTTCCTCGGCGCCACCGGCGGCTCGGGCAAAGCCGCGCGCATCCGCTTCGAGGGCGAGCACCGCATCGCAGTCGAGTCCGGCAACTACAGCAGCTGCCCGGTGGTGGAGGGGCAGGAGCCGGCCTGGCAGATCACCGCGCGCAGCATGCGCATCGACACCGATGCCAACGAGGGCCATGCCGAAGGCGCCAAGCTGCGCTTCCAGGGCGTGACCATCCTGGCCGCGCCGGCGCTGAGCTTCCCGCTCGGTTCGCAGCGCAAGTCGGGCCTGCTGCCGCCCAATCTGTTCTTCGACAACCGCAGCGGCTTCGAGTACGGCCAGCCGTATTACTGGAACATCGCGCCGCAGCGCGACGCCACCTTCACGCCCTTCGTGATGACGCGGCGGGGCTTTGGGCTGGACAGCGAGTTCCGCTACCTGGAGCCCGGACACCGCGGCCGCATCAACCTCGACCTGCTGCCGCATGACCGCGTGACGGGCTCCAAGCGCTGGTCCTACAAGCTGCGCAACGACGGCGACCTGGGCGCCGACTGGCGGTACAGCGTCAGCACCGAGCGCGTGTCCGATGAGTCCTACTGGAAGGACTTGACCCGCCGCGTCGAGAGCCGCACCTACCGCCTGCTGCCCACCGACCTGCAACTGCAGCGCCAGCAGGAGACCGCCTGGGGCCAGGTCGAGACCTATGCCCGCGTGCAGCGCTGGCAGGTGCTGCAAACGGTGGACACCTCGACGCGCTACCTCAGCCCCTTCCAGCGCAGCCCGCAGATCGGCCTGCGCGCGGCCACGGCGGCCGACGAAGCCGTGCTCGACAGCTTCCGCCCCTGGGGCCGCAAGCCAAGGCTCGAAGGCGGACTGGAGCTGGAGTTCAACCGCTTCGACCTTCCGGGTGGCGCGCTCACTTCGCAGGCTGGCAGCACCGGCTCGCGCGCCCACCTGCTGGCCCACGTGGCCGCGCCCATGGGCGGCGAGGCCTGGTGGCTGATCCCGCGCGTCGCCGTCAACGTGGCGGCCTACTCGATGGACCAAGCCGGCCCCGACGGCAGGCTCCGCATGAACCGCAGCATCCCCAGCTTCAGCCTCGACCACGGCTGGGTGCTGGAGCGCGACACCGAGCTCTTCGGCCAGCGCCTGCGCCAGAGCCTGGAGCCGCGTGTGCTGTACGTGAACACGCCCTACCGCGCGCAGGCCGACCTGCCCAACTTCGACTCCGCGCCCAAGGACTTCAACTTCGACTCCATCTACGCGGACAACCCCTTCACCGGAGTGGACCGCGTGGCCGATCTGCACGCAGTCAGCGTCGGCGCCACCAGCCGCTGGGTCAATGCCGAGCGGGGTGAAGAAGTGTTCCGCTTTGGCGCGGTGCAGCGCTTCCTGTTCCG
>CALMQC010000120.1 GCA_937871895.1 uncultured Roseateles sp.
ACCTTCGCTGCCTGCGCACAGCACCACGGCGTCAAAGTCCTCGACTTGCTCGCCCAGCGGCGCGGACAGCGTGTCGGCGGCGTCTCGGCGCTGGCGCACGCCTGTCGACGGCTCCGGTGGCGGGTCGTACCGGTGGCGGAGTTGTACGGGCGCGCCGCCAGCCAGGCCCTCGACCGTGGTGTGGAAGCGGAAGCTCACCCCCGCGCGCTGCGCGTGGCCGCGCAGGCCTTGCGCAAACAGGCGGCCATTGCCGGCGCCTGCCGCGGCCACGGCGAGGGCACCCGTGAGCTTGGCATCACGGGACAAGCCCGGTTCGAGCCGGCGCGCGGATTCGGCATTCAGCCAAGTGGCCGCGACACCCAGTTCGGCCCACGCGGACGCATGAGCCTCCAGCGCTTTGTGCTCGCTGCTAGATGCCGCCAGTACCAGCAAGCCCGGGTGGGATTCGTCCTCCAGGCTCAGCTCGCGTCGCAGGCTTGCCAGTGTTTCCAGGCCGGCCAGACTGAGGGCCGTCCACGCAGCCGGGAAGCCGCCCGAGCCCTGCCGGTTGGCGCGCCATTGCTGCCAACGCCAGGCCAGGGAGCTCTTGGGCTGGGTCGGCAGCAGGCCAGGCGCCGCAGGCAAGGTGACGGCCGCGCCGGCAAAGCTGGCGCGTTCCGCGATGCTGCCGCTGCGCTCAAAGACCGTGACCGCGCAGCCCCGTTGTGCCAGCTCCCAGGCCGTGCAGACGCCCGCCAGGCCCGCGCCCACCACGGCCACGCGCTGGCCGCTTGCGAGGGCGCCGCTCATGGCGCGGGGGGGCGGACAAGGCCGGCGCCGAAGCTCAGAT
Organism: uncultured Roseateles sp.; assembly: GCA_937871895.1. Lineage (GTDB taxonomy): Bacteria > Pseudomonadota > Gammaproteobacteria > Burkholderiales > Burkholderiaceae_C > Pelomonas. The sequence goes on from CALMQC010000120.1 coordinate 830, forward strand.
CCGCGGGTTCGACAGGGGGGGGGGAGGGGGCAGGCCGCTGGCGCGTCATCTTCTGTGTATACTCTGCGGGTTTTGCCGGGGGTGCATCCTCTGGCCAGGCCGCTGTCTCAGTCGGGGCAGCGAAATCGCAAACCGGCCCCCAAAGGTGTCGTCGTTGCCGCAAGCCCTGAAAGGGTTTCGCTGCCTCGCGATTCGGGCCGGATTTTAGAACCAACCTTCGGAGAAGACCCATGTCTGTCACGATGCGCGAGATGCTGGAAGCCGGCGTCCATTTCGGTCACCAAACCCGCTTCTGGAATCCCAAGATGGCCCCGTATATCTTCGGCCATCGCAACAAGATCCACATCATCAACCTCGAGAAGACGCTGCCCGCGTTCAACGAGGCCACCAAGTTCATCCGCCAGCTGGCAGCCAAGCGCGGCACCATCCTGATGGTCGGCACCAAGCGCCAGGCCCGCGAAGTCATCGCCGCTGAAGCCCAACGCGCAGGCATGCCTTACGTCGACCAGCGTTGGCTCGGCGGCATGCTGACCAACTTCAAGACGGTCAAGACCTCGCTGAAGAACCTGAAGGACATGCAGGCCCAGATCGAGGCTGGCACCCAGCCCGCGATCAAGAAGGAAGCGCTGATGTTCCAGCGCGAAGTCGCCAAGCTCGAAAAGAACATCGGCGGCATTCAGGACATGAACGCCTTGCCGGACGCCATCTTCGTGATCGACGTCGGCTATCACAAAATTGCCGTGGCTGAAGCCAAGAAGCTCGGCATCCCCGTCATCGGCGTTGTGGACACCAACCATTCGCCCCTGGGCATCGACTACGTGATCCCCGGCAACGACGACTCGGCCAAGGCCGTGGCCCTCTACGCCCGCGCTATCGCTGATGCGGTGCTCGAAGGCAAGGCCAACGCCACCGCCGACGTGCTGGCGGCCGTGGCCCCGGCTGGCGAAGAGTACGTCGAGGTCTCCGAAGAGGCCTGAGCCCTTCCCTTCACCATCAAAAAGGGGCTTGAGAAAGCCCCTTTTGTCCAACCTGATTCCCCTGGAGAGAGACACATGGCTGCAATCACCGCAAGCATGGTGGCCGAGCTGCGCGCCCGCACCGACGCCCCGATGATGGAATGCAAGAAGGCGCTGACCGAGGCGGACGGCGATCTGGCTCGTGCGGAAGAGATCCTGCGCGTCAAGCTGGGCAACAAGGCCGGCAAGGCCGCATCGCGCATCACCGCCGAAGGCATGGTGGCCTCGGCCGTCGTTGGAGGCAACGGCGCGCTGATCGAAGTCAACTGCGAGACCGACTTCGTTTCCAAGAACGATGCTTTCAAGGCCTTCGTGGGCGCACTGGCTGGCCTCGTGGCCGAGCACAACCCCGCTGACGTGGCGGCACTGTCTGCTCTGCCGCTGAGCCAAGAAGGCTTTGGCCCGACGGTTGAGGACGTGCGCAAGGGCTTGATCGGCAAGATCGGCGAGAACATGTCCATCCGCCGCTTCCAGCGCTACGCCAACACGACGTTGGCTCAGTACCTGCACGGTTCCACGATTGGCGTGCTTGTCGAGTTCAGCGGTGATGAAGTGGCCGCCAAGGACGTCGCCATGCAGATCGCCGCTTCGACCAAGGGCACCCGTGTCCAGGCCATCGACGCCTCGGGCGTGTCGGCCGACCTGATCGCCAAGGAGCGCTCGCTGGCCGAACAGAAGGCGGCTGAGTCCGGCAAGCCGGCCGACATCGTCGCCAAGATGGTGGAAGGCTCGGTACAGAAGTTCCTCAAGGAGGTCTCGCTGCTGGACCAGGTCTTCGTCAAGGCCGCCGACGGCAAGCAGACCGTGGGCCAGATGCTCAAGCAAAAGGCCACCACGGTGAAGGCGTTCACCCTTTATGTGGTGGGTGAAGGCATCGAGAAGAAGCAGGACGACTTTGCTGCCGAGGTTGCAGCCCAAGTGGCGGCCGCCAAGGGTCAGTAAAGATCGCTGTCTCCTGACCAGGGCGCCCGGCACACCACCGAGGCGCCCTTTAAACTTCTGCCCGTTTCGCCGACTGTCATACCCGAGGAATCCATGCCCGCGTACAAACGCATCCTGCTCAAACTCTCCGGCGAAGCCCTGATGGGCGACGACGCCTATGGCATCAACCGAGCCACCATCGTGCGCATGGTGCAGGAGGTCCGTGAGGTGACCGAGCTGGGCGTGGAAGTGGCCGTCGTGATTGGCGGCGGCAATATCTTCCGTGGCGTGGCCGGCGGTTCGGTCGGCATGGACCGCGCGACGGCTGACTACATGGGCATGTTGGCCACGGTGATGAACTCGCTGGCCCTGGCTGACACGATGCGCCAGGAGGGCATGACGGCGCGGGTGATGAGCGCCATCGGCATCGAGCAGGTGGTCGAGCCCTATGTGCGCCCCAAGGCCCTGCAGTACCTCGAAGAGGGCAAGGTTGTCGTTTTTGCCGCCGGCACCGGCAACCCCTTCTTCACGACCGATACCGCCGCCGCGCTTCGCGGTGCCGAGGTTGGTGCCGAGATCGTGCTCAAGGCCACCAAGGTCGATGGTGTCTACACCGCCGACCCCAAGAAGGATCCCAGCGCCACGCGCTACGCCAGCATCAGTTTTGACGAAGCCATTTCCAAGAACCTGCAGGTGATGGACGGCGCCGCGTTTGCGCTCTGCCGTGACCAAAAGCTGCCGATCAAGGTGTTCAGTATCTTCAAGGCTGGCGCGCTCAAGCGCGTCGTGCAGGGTGAAGACGAAGGCACCCTGGTCCACGTTTGACGAGAGAACTGCGATGAGCACTGCTGACATCAAGAAGAACGCCGAGGGCCGCATGGCCAAGTCGGTCGAGGCCCTCAAGAACGAGCTGCACAAGATCCGCACCGGGCGCGCTCACCCCGGCATCCTGGATCAGGTGCATGTCGACTACTACGGCTCACCGGTGCCGATTTCGCAGATTGCCAACGTCAGCCTGCTCGATGCCCGGACCATTTCCGTCCAGCCCTGGGAAAAGGGCATGGGTGCCAAGATCGAGAAGGCCATCCGCGAGAGCGACCTCGGTCTCAACCCCTCGGCGCAGGGCGACCTGATCCGTGTGCCGATGCCGCCGCTGACCGAAGAGCGCCGCAAGGACCTGACCAAGGTCGTGCGCAACGCGGGCGAAGACGCCAAGGTGGCTGTGCGCAATCTGCGCCGTGACGCCAACGACCACGCCAAGAAGCTGCTGAAGGACAAGGAAATTGGCGAAGACGAAGAGCGCCGCAGCCTTGATGAAGTCCAGAAGCTGACCGACCGGGTCATCACCGAGATCGACAAGCTGATCGCGGCCAAGGAAGCCGAGATCCTCGCTGTTTGATGCGCGGCAGCACGACCGTGCCGGGCTCCGAACAGCTCACGCCGCCGCGTCACATCGCGGTGGTCATGGACGGCAATGGCCGCTGGGCCAAGAAGCGCTTTCTGCCGCGCTTCTTTGGCCACAAGCAAGGCGTGGACGCGCTGGTCAAGATCGTTCAGGCCTGCATCGACCGCAAGGTCGAGTACCTCACCGTGTTCGCCTTCTCCAGCGAAAACTGGCGCCGCCCGCAGGACGAGGTCTCGGGCCTGATGGGCTTGGTGTTGGCCGCCGTGTCGCGCTATCTCGCCAAGATGGGCCAGCTGGGCGTGCGCATCCGCATCGTTGGCGACCGTGAATCGGTGTCCGACAAACTGCGCCAGGCCTGGAACGAAGCCGAGTCAGCCACCGCGCACAACACCAAGCTGACGCTGTCGGTCGCCTTCAATTACGGTGGCCGCTGGGACATCGTGCAGGCCGCGCGCAAGGCGATTGCGGCCGGCGTGCCGGCCGACGAGCTGACCGAGGCCAAGCTGTCCGAGTACACGGCCATGGCCTTTGCGCCCGACCCCGACCTCTTCATCCGTACGGGGGGCGAGGTGCGCATCAGCAACTTCCTGCTGTGGCAGGTGGCGTACACCGAGTTCGTGTTCTCCGACTGTCTGTGGCCCGAGTTCGGCGAGAAGGAACTCGACGCCGCGATTGCCGAGTTCCACGCCCGCGACCGGCGCTTCGGCGGCGTCAAGGACGCCAGCTGATGCTCAAGACCCGCATCCTCACGGCCGTGGTGCTGCTGGCGGTGCTGCTGCCCGAGATTTTTGCGGCATCACCCTGGCCCTTTGCCTGGGTCACGGTGCTGATGATGGCGGCTGCCGGGTGGGAGTGGTGCCGGCTCAATGGTCTGCCCGGGGCGGGCGCGCTGGCGGGGGGCGGATTGCTTGGCGGCGCCTGCGTGGTGACTTTGCTGAGCCTGGGCATCACAGCGCCGCCGCCGGCCGTGTGGTGGTTGGCCGGTGGTGCTTGGGTGCTGGGTGGCGCCTGGGCGCTGCGTCAGGGTCCAGCGGGCTGGCCGCGCATCGCGCCCGCCCTGCGCATTGCGTTGGGCGCCGTGCTGCTATGGGGTGCCTGGATCGCCATCGTGCAGGCCAAGGCCGTGGGTACCAATTTCTTGCTGTCGATCTTCTGCCTGGTCTGGATGGCCGACATCGCCGCCTACGCCGGTGGCCGTGCGTTCGGCAAGCGCAAGCTGGCGCCCGGCATCAGCCCCGGCAAGAGCTGGGAAGGTGTCTGGACCGGCATGGTGGGCGTGCTGGTGCTCGGTTTTGTGTGGGTGCACCTCATTGACGTGCACCTGCCGGTTGACAGCGCCAGCCTGTACACGCGCCTCGTGCGGCAACTGGGCGCCACCAGCCTTTTGGCCGTGGTCTTCCTGACGGCGATGAGCGTCGTCGGCGACCTCTTTGAATCGCTGATCAAACGCGCTGCCGGTGCCAAGGACAGCAGTGGTCTGCTGCCCGGCCATGGCGGCGTGCT
>CALMQC010000121.1 GCA_937871895.1 uncultured Roseateles sp.
CTCGACTGCCCGTGACTAAAACCAACGGGCCTCCGCGATAGCCGGGGCGATTCACAACGACGTTGGTGAACATCGCTCCGAATCCGTTCTGCAACTGTTCGCTGTACTCGTCGGTTGGCAGCCCATACTTTTCAATGAAGGCCCGCTTGAACAGCTCAAAGTTCTCAGACTTGGTCGTGCCGAAAATCTGATAGACGATGTCGTCAATCGATATGAAGCTCGCATCCGTGTGTACGTCCGCGACGTGCAGGACTGCCGAACAAGTACGTCTTCCTGGAATCGATGTGCTTCCCGCTTTCTTGCAGGGATGGTCTCCATTCCAGTCCTTCACGCTCTGGATAGAGTCCACTCCAACTTTGACGCCCTTGAGCTCCAGCGGAGGCCATATCCGTGAGGGTGCAGAAGCGGCCGCATTGACAGCTTTCAGCGGCTCTGTCGATGTTTCGTTACCTGAGTTCGAACACGCAGCCGATGTGAGCAGGGTCAGCACGAAGATGGCCCATGAAGTGATGAGCAATGGTCTTTGAAGCGCAACTTTCATTGTTTCGTGGTCAATGGGTTGATCTGCAGATGGTTTCGACCAGGGAAAACGTCCCGGCGCCCGCAGCAAGAGGAATCCCTTTGCTTCGGCGGCGCAAATGTACCGGTCGACGGCAGGCCGCACAGCATTTGCACGGCACCCAGCATTGAGACGGAATCCGAGGCTCAGTTCGCCACGATCCGGGCGCGCTGCGGGCAAGCAGCAGAACGGGCTGATTTGCGGGCGGAATCCACCACGAAGCAGAGCAGCTCACTTAGCTCGAGCAGGTCGAGGCCGTGTGGGAGACCCCTCGCCGCAGTTCTGCGCGGAAGACGTGTACTGCCAGTTGCTAACTCCGACCCGGTGTCTTTTGAGGCAAGCACGTGTTCCAAGGCAGAGCACCGCAGCTTGAGGCCATTGCGGCCAAGGTTGCGCGAAGGTGGGCGAATCACTCTGCCCGATGGAGCAATAAGGAAGGGCGCTCCTCACGGAGCGCCCGAGTGGCGGGGGAGTCTGCTCTTACCCACCTCTCGCAGCGAATGTTCTAGCTTCCCTCAGTGGTCTGCCGCCTTAACCCCCAGAGACTTGGCGCCATTGCACTTGCATTTCAGGTTTACCTTGATCTTCATTGCTTGCTCCTTTTCTCGGGCGAACCCTCAAATTCGAACGTGAACTCCAACATCGAGATGATGGAGGCAAAGATCAGCAGACCACCTAGGAAGTCTCCGAACACACCACCTGCGAGAAGCAGAGCAGGTAAGTCGTAAACCGGTTGCAGTGTAGTCGGCCTCCATTGCTGTAAGCAGTTCGGACTGAACCGCCCCAGGTTGGCTTCAAGGCTGCCCGCACTAGGCCCATAGCCAGCGCTGCGGCACCGCATCCGACACCGCGATGCTTACGTAAGTGGAGGTTCCGATCCTCCACGCCTGAAGCCACAGGATGTTGCCCAGCTCGCATCGAGCAGCGCCCTCCGCCCACGGCGTGGCGCGGCCGTTGGCCCATGCGCCCGGCAACGCGCGCGGCTGCTACGGCGCAAAAGCGAGGCGAACCCCATGACGACCACCCCCACACCCCCCGCACACCGCTGGCGCCGCGCCGCCGCAGCGGTGCTGCTGCTCACCGGCCTGCTGTGGACCGGTGCTAACGCGGCCTTGTGGTTGGGGCAGGAGCGGCTGTTGTTCAGCCCTGTGCCGCTGCCACCGGACGCGGTGCTGTCGAGCGAGCCGGACGTGAGCGAGCGGTTTGTGGAGGTGCCAGGGGCGCGGCTGTCGGTGTTGGAGCTGCGCCGGCCCAAGCCCGATGGCGTGGTGTTCTTCCTGCATGGCAACAGTGGCAACTTGAAGCAGTGGTTCGTGGACGGCAGCCTGTACCGCCGCGCGAATGTGGACCTGGTGATGATGGACTACCGGGGCTTTGGCAAGAGCAGTGGGCGCATTGAGTCGGAGGCTCAGTTGCATGCCGATGTGGAAGCCGTGTGGCAGGCCGTGGCGCCGCGCTATGCGGGCAAGCGGGTCATCGCCTACGGCCGCTCGCTGGGCACGGGGCTGGCCGCCGCGTGGGCCGCGCGGCATCAGCCGGACCTGACGATCCTGGTCTCACCCTACGCGAGCATGCGGCAGCTGGCGGCCCTGCACTACCCGTGGGTGCCGAGTGCGGTGGTGCGCTACCCGCTGCGTAGCGACGAGGCGGTGGCTCAGCTGCACCGGCCGCTGCTGCTGGTGCACGGGGACCGAGACGCGCTGATCCCGCTGGCGCACAGCCAGCAGCTGGCGGGCGCTGCGGAGCAGGCGCGACTGGTGGTGATCGAGGGTGCCGCGCATGCGGATGTGCATCGGTTTGAGGCCTACCAAGCTGCGCTCAGCCGGGCGCTAGAGGCCTTGCACTGAGACGCCATCAGGCGCAGCAGGGTGTGAGGCGACACTGCCGCCACCACACCGCCCTGCTCACACCATGCTGCCCATTCGCTCGGCCATTCGCTCGGCCCGCCGCACGCTCGCCTTCATCGCGGCGCTCGCTGCGCCTCTGCTCGCTCTTGCGGCCGAACTCCCCCCAGCAGCGCAAGGCCCCTACACCGTGGGCAGCACCAACATGCAGGTCAGCCTGCCGGCCGCTGACGCGCGGCCCATGATCGAGTACCTGAACGGCAAGCTGCAGGCACCCAAAGCCATCTACATGGACGACATCCTGGCGCACAAGGATGCAGCGTTGCTCAAGACCGTGACGGTGCCGGCCAGCCACCCGGGCGCGGGGCAGTTGGCGGGGCAGAGCGTGCCGGTGCTGCTCTACGTGCTCTACCCCACGGCCAAGGACAACGCGCGGCCGGGCTACACCTTCCCGTACACGGAGACTGGGGACAACGTCTTCCCGCACATGCAGCGGCCGGGGGAGGCGCCGATCTTTGCGGACGCTGCGGCCAAGTACCCGGTGATCGTCTACTCGGGCGGCTACAACACGCATGGCCTGTGGCACCTGGCGCACCTCAAGACCCTGGCCTCGCACGGCTATGTGGTGGTGGACATCTTCCATGGCGACGCGCGGGCGCCGGGCTACTTGGAGTCGATGGCGCTGCGGCAGGTGGCCTTCAAGGCGGCCACGGACTTCATCCTCACCGACCCGGCCTTTGCGGGCCACGTGGACGCTGAGCGCGTCGGCGCCTCGGGCGCCAGCGCCGGGGGGCAGACCATCCTGTCGATGATGGGCGGCGTGCGGCCGGGCAGCATGCAGCCTTCGCTGCTGGACGCACGCATCAAGGCGGGCTTTGGCACGGTGCCTTTCACGGGCACGAGCTTTGGCGTGTGGCCGATGCAGGTGGACGCGTGGTTCTTTGGCAAGGACTACGCGGGCCTGCAGAGCGTGAAGGTGCCCTACTTTGCGATTGCGGGCGAGAAGGACACGAGCTGCCCCAGCCCCACCGTGCAGGCCTCGGCCCGCCGCATGGGCGGCCCGGCCTGGGTGGTGGAGCTGGCCGGGGCCAGCCACAACCTGGGGGACGCCGAAAGCGAGGCGCGCGCCTGGGAGCTGGTCTTCTGGGACGCCCACCTGCGCGGCAACGCCGCCGCCCGCGCGCTGCTGGCGCCGGGCAATACGGTGAGCGGCAGCACGCGCAGCCGGATGCTG
>CALMQC010000122.1 GCA_937871895.1 uncultured Roseateles sp.
CGAACCTGCTGCCGGCGCCGGCCGGGGCCTGATTCCCATACCTTGCCGACGCACAACGCCATGAACACACCGGAGCAAAAGCAGTGAGCACTGATGCCTACAGCCCGAGCGAGCTGCCGCCATACCTGACCGACAGCGAGATCGACGGAATCTGCGAAGGGCTGAAGCAGAAAGCCGCCATGGTGCGGTATCTGCGCACGGTCGTGAAGGTGCCCGTCGAGCGCAAGCCCAACGGCCGCCCCCTGGTGCGCCGGGCCGACTGGGAGCGCCGCGAGCCGGTGGCGCAGAATGACACGCCGGCCGACGGGCCGAACTGGAGCCGCGCTGCATGAGATCCCGCGACCGTGAGAGCCAGAAGGGCACCCCTTCACCGCTTTATCGCTGCCAGCATGATGACGAGGTGGACGGCAACCGCCGCCACACCCCACCACCCGGCGACCCCCACCAGCAAGGCGTAGCCGATCAGGATCAGCGCGCCGCTCAATGCAGTGTCTCCCGCACCTGAGCCCGCATTTCCTTGGGCGCTGCTTTCGCAGTCCGCTCGGCCCGGCTTGACTTCAGCGCCTTCACGCGCGCCAGCACCTGCGGGATCGTGATCTTGATGCGCGCCGTCGGGTTCGCTTCGTTCCAATCGGCCAGCTCCTTGCGGGCCTTGGCTGCGCCGGCCGTATCGCCATCTGCAAGGGCTTGAGCCCACTTGCCGGCGATCTCGCCCTCGACGTTCTTGGCCAGCTGGATCGAGCGCATCGTCTCGCCGACCTTGGCCGACTCTCGGGCCACTTCGGACGGCTGGAAGCCGATGCCCTTCATGAGCGCATCGACTCCATCCACGCCCATGACCTTGGCGCCCTTGGCGTTTCGGTACTCGCCCGTCTGCGCCATTTGGATGGCCTTGAGCATGTTCTGCACAGCCAGAGGCATCGCGCCCATGGCGCCGCCTGCCACGTCGCCGCCCAAGGCCTTGGTGACGCCATCCTTGACGCTCGATGCCAGCCCACCAGCTGCGCCCGCCACTTCGAGCAGCTGCTTCGCCGTGTCGGTGTTCGAGCGTAGGAACAGGCCGGTCGCGGGCAGCAGGTTGCCCATGCCCATGCGCAGAGACAGATCCAGCGGCACGCCCGGCAATGCCGTCAGGCCCCGCGCGGCCACCTCGGCAGCTGCATCGCCCAGGCCCAGGGTCTTGGCGATGAACTGGCGCTTCCAGCGTTTCGAGTTGGTGTCGTGGCCCATGGCTTGGCCCAGAGTGTCGATCAAGTCGTCCAGGTCGTCAGCGAACGGTAGGCCGCCCGCGCCACCCATCAGCAGCAAAAGCGCCAACGCGACGGCTACGGCCTTCTTGCCCTCGGGGCCTGACTTCCACATGCGGGTCAGGAACTCAAGGTAGTGCGTGCTGAACTGCTTGAACGTCATCACCGTGGCGCCCACGGCACCTCGCGCCAGGTTGGCCTTGTTGCCCTTGTTGTAGAGCCCCTGAGTCTCAATGACGGCCTTCTCCGCGAAGGCGAACGGGTTGGCAATGCCCTCCTGCTGGGCCGTGTGGTACGCGGCCACGAACGACACCCGACGGTTGAACTGCTCTGCCAGGCTGAACATCGACCCCCAGATGAACGCCACCTTCTTCAACACAGGGTTCTGCCCGAGGCTGTTCATTGCCTGCGCCTGCAGGTGATGGATTTCCTGCGGGCTGACGATGCCGTCATCCTCGGCGCGCTTCAGTGCTGCAGCCAGATCGCCGCTCACCTTGCCACTGGCGACCATCGCCATGGCGGCCGTCAGCCGCTTGCCGGCCTTCAGGGCGCCGCCGTGCTGTGTCAGGTAGGGTAGCGTCATCGTGATCGGCTGGGTCATGTTGACCAGCGCGCTCGCCACTGAGCCGCCGATGTACGTGGTGAACAGCAGTCCGCGCACGGCAGCCGCTTCCTCGGCCGGGTTGGTCACGTAGTCCACCAACTTGATGGCGTCGTCGCGCAAGTCGCCCTGCTCCTTCGGGATGGCCTCGGCCGCCGCCTTGGCGTCCGTCAGGTGCAAGTGTCCTGCCGACATGCGGGCGTTGGAGGTCACGAAAGAGGCCAGCACGCGCGCCACGTCGTCGCTGTAGCCGGCTACGCCCTTGCGCTCGATCATCCGCTTCATGGCCGAGCGGTTCGAGACAGCCAGCTTCAGGTACTCCTGGTAGACCGGGTTGTCCTGCTGCTCGATGGTCTGCGCGAACAGTTCCAGCGAATCGAGCGACAGGCCACCAAACAGCTTGTGGCCCTGTTCGCTCATCACGCCTTGGGTGAACGAAAGACCCGCCATCTCCGGGTCGGCCTTCAGCAGCCGGGCGGCCTTGTTGGCGTCGCGCACCGACTCGTACATACCGAAGAACTCCACCGATCCATCCTTGCCGGTGACGGTCAGCGTGTGCTTGCCGAAGCGCATCAGCGGCGCGTAGCCCTCGGCCTTCAGCTGCTCGATGCGTTCCACCTTCTGGGTGATCTCGGCCGCCAGTGCTTCATCGCCTTCCAGGTGCTCGGCCAGGATTGCGCCGGCATCGCGCGCTGTCGGCGCAGCCAGCACGTCGGCCCGCACCGCCAGGCCAGCGGCGCCAGCAATGCGCAGCATCTCGGTCTTGCCAAGTCCTTCAAGCGACTGGTCAACAGCGGCGCGGAACTCCTTGTAGAGCCCGATCTGCGCATCGTTCAGCCCGAACTTGCTGCGCAGCGCTGCATCGTCGTACAGCACCTTGTCGAGCGTGCCCCTGAAGATCGCTTCGCCGGCCTTGGCCGTGTCTTTGTGGTCTGCCCCGTGGCGCAGCAGCCCGCCCTTGGTCAAGTCCTTGTAGGTGTCGAGCTTTGGCAGCAGCGACGGCGCGAGGTCAGCGGCCCGGTTGGCAAAGACGCTCGTGTCCTTGATGTAGTCCTGCACCGCGTCAAACACCCTGCCGAAGGTGCGCGGGTGGGTCTGCGCCTTGTGGTACTGCGTGCCGACCGTGCGACCCCACAGGTTCGTGCTGCCATGCGTCGTCACCGCGTCCAAGAAGGCATTGCGGGCGTCAGCCTGGCTGAAGTTGGTCACCGCGTCAGCGATGCTTGAGCGGCTGAAGGCGGCTTTCTCAGGCGGCAGGGCCAGCATCTGATCGAGTGTGTACCCGCGAAGGTCGTTGATCGACTTGGCCTCCAGCGGTGCCTCCTCAGCCATGTCGTGGCCATAGAAGATACGGGCGCCGTTGCTCCACAGCTTCTGGAGTTCGTTGTACGACGCGATGGGCTCGCCGCGCTCTTGCAACTCGCGGGCTAGGCTCTTGCCACGGCTGAATGCGACAGCCGGTGCAGCGCTGGTCTTACCGTCCCCGCGCTGCACGAACGCCCGCGCCGGCAGCAGGAAGCTGCGCACGATCTCCGCGTCGCTCATGGCCATCTTGCCGAAGCCCGGGACATGCTCGCGCAACCAACTGCGGATCGCAGCAACCGCCTTCTTCACCCACCCAATGTTTGGTGAGCGCTGAGCCATTTCAGCCAGCACCTCCTCGGCAGCCATGCGGCGGTCGCTGGGCTTGTCGTAGTCGAGCCCGTACTGCTTGGCCTTGTCCCGCACCTTGCCGGCGTTGAGCACAGCCAGGCGGTCCAGGATCGTCCCCAGCTCGGGACCGAAAGTGCCCCGCAGGCCGTAGTGCCCCAAGGCCTCATGGAACAGCACCCGCACCACGTCAGCATCCCCGCCGAGCTGCGGAGCCACCAGATAGACCTTGCCGCCGTGAAAGAAGCCCTCAGGGACGCCCTGGGCGCCCTGAGACAGCTGAGACGCATCATCCGACCGAACGGAGCGCGGCACAAGCGGGTCGCTCATGCTCGACACGACGACGACTTCAGGCGCGTTCTTCCAGCGCGCAGTGATGCGCGCTGCCAGGGCCTCTACGGCTTGTCGCCGCTGGATTGCTGCTGGGCTTTGTGCTTTTTGAGCCGGTCCTGCGCCTTGGCCTTCTGCGCGGGCGGCAGTGCTTTCACGCGCTGCTTGACTTGATCCAGCAGCGCGGCTCTCTGCTCCGGGGTTCTGGGCTGAGGCATAGGTTTTCCAAGTGAGTGCGCCATCGTAGGCTCCTTCGACGTTCTGCGGTGGAATACCCATCTTTTCCCAGAAGCCACGGGCCTCGGGGACGATGTTGCTGATGTCCAGTGTGTCGACGGCCGCAAGTAGTGCCTCGATGACATCCCGGCCCACGCCAGCCTTGCGGCCCTGCTTGTCAACCTCGATGTCCAGCAGGGCCTTGGCCTTGCCATCCTTCACCAGCAGTTCAACGTAGCCCAGCACGTCGAAGCCGGTGGCCGACATGATCGGGTAGTTCACCACCTGCTCGCCGTTGGCCTCGATCACGTCAAGGCGCTGGGTGATCTGCGGGAACTCCAGGCGTACCTTGTCGGTCAGGTACACCGGCAGGCCACCCTCTTCGAGCTCGACGGTGACCATAGGACGGCTGACGGCTTTGGAGCGGCTGAACATCGGTTCAATCTTGGCGCGCTCGGCTGCTGACTTCATCAACCCCGAGAACTCGACGCTCTTAGGCTTCTCGATGACCGATTCCACCTCGCGCTCGCTGCGGCTGGCGTTCATCGGCATGCGCAGCATGACCTCGCGTCCGTCCTCTCCAGTCGCCTGGAAGTAAATCTCCGATGAGAAGCCGGTTCGCTTGAACACCTCGCCGTTGAACTCGACCGGATTGGTGTCACCAAGTTCCGTCTTGGCCTGGGCGAGCGAGCGTTTCTTGTCGCCCAGGATGTACTGGTTCGGGCGCTCGCCTCGCTTGATGTCGGCTTGCTGCTCAGCAAACCCGACCTGGCGCTGAAGCCACTCCATCGCCCGCTTTGCGTCTTCCAGCTTCGATGTGTCGATCTGCTTGTCCGCGAGCTTCTTCTTGGTGCCGTGCTGCTCCAGCAGACTGGTCTCTCGGCGCTTGGCTTCTGGGGCCATCGCCTTTGCCATGGCGAGCATGGCGTCAGGGGTAAGCGCGCGGGCAAGCACCGACGAGTCCTCGGCGGTCTTGCTTTCGGTGTGGGCCACCGACTCGAAGCCAGCGCCATTCCAGGCATCAAGTGCCCAGTTGTCACCGAACATCGACTTGCGGACCCGCATCCGCATGTTGCCGAGTGTGAATTCGTACCCGCGCTCTGCGGCGGCCGTGCCCCTGGTCAGCGCCTCCTTGATCGCTCGGGCGTAGCCCGATGCCGCCTGAATCTGCTTGCTCAACAGGCCCGGCATGCTCGGGGCCGTGGGCATCGTCGGCTTGTCGCCACGCTCCAGTTCGGTCAGTTCCTTCCAGGCCGCCAGCGCCTTGTCCGCCTCAGCTTTCTTGCCAAGGTAGTCTGCGTAGTCCTTCTCGTGCTTCGCGCGAGCCGCCGATATGGCAGCCTCGAACTCTTGCGCCGTGCCGCTCTCACGCCCGACAGTGACCTCGCTGACATCAGCCTGCTTGGCGTACTCGATGCTCGCCCGCGCCGCTGCCAGTTCGCGGTCGTAGGTTTCCAGGAACCGGGTGGCCTGTGACTTCGCCATCAGCGCACCACGTGAGTCGGTGTCCAGCGTGTCAACAGCCCGCTCGGCTTCGAGCTTCAGGCGGAACACCGGATTGCCGGTGGACTGCGCCATGAACTCCGCGTACTGGTTGGAGTCGCTGCCTTCTTCGTCGGTCTGATCCAGCCCGGCATTGCGGAATTCTTCGATGGCGCGCGCCTTGCGCTCCAGCACTTGCCACATCACGGCATCGCTCGTGCCGTTGGTGGAGTAGGCTCTGATGTCCACTTCAAACCCGTCGGGGTCACGCTCGAACAGCATGTTGCCTTGGCGGATGATGCGGCCCTCGCGCTGCTCCACGTCTGACGGGCGCCACGGGGCATCCATGTGATGCAACGCCACAAGCCGGCGTTGTGCGTTGGTGCCGGCGCCCATCTTGGCCGATGAGCCCAGCAGCACGCGGATCGCGCCTTCATTGACCTCGGAGAACAGTTTGGCCTTCTGCTCGGGCGTGTTGAAGTCGTGGATGAATGCGATCTCGGGCTCCGGGATGCCGCGCTCCACAAGTACCTGCTTCAAGTCGTCGTAGACGGAAAACCCGATGTCGGCCGTGGTCATGGTCGCGTCCACGTCCTCCAGCGAGCCAAGGTAGGCCATCATGTTGTCGGCCACCTCGGGGTCGGTGCCAGGGGCCTCCGCGACCTCGTTGGCCAGCGTCTCGATGTAGCGCCATTGCTCAACGAATGTTGGCAGCGCCTTGACCGTAGCGGCCACGCGCTTTCCGTCTGCGCCATCTCCAAACAGCTTCACGACGCTTTCCTTGACCAGCGTGCGGGCTTCCTTCGCGGCGTTCTTGGATGGCGTGGACAGGTCACAGAACACCAGCTGGGTGCCGCGATCCTTGTCCCACAGCTTGTAGGTGTCCAGGATGTTGGCGGCCGCGCGCATGACCTTGCCGTTCTCGTCTCGTGGGGCCTGGGGGTCGGCGATGCGGATGTCCAGCGACATCTTGCGGGCATCGGTCAGCACGTACAGCGGGTTGTCGATCTTGGCGTAGGTCTTGTCGCGCTTATGGGCTTCAATCCCCTGCATGCGAGCCACAAGGTAGTCCATGTACGCCGCCTGCTGCGGCGTGATGGGGCCAGCGTCGAGTACTCGGCCGCCGCTCTTGACCTTCGGGACCGGGAACCCCTCGCGGCGGTCGCCCTTGTCCTTGGCGTTCTTGGCGCGCACGTCCTCTGCGTAGATCCGCTTCAGGTCGGCCATGCTGATGACGTCGGCGAACTGCTCGTAGAGCTGCTTGAGCGCGCTCAGGTTGTTCAGCCCGGCCAGCACCCGGCGCGGCTTGAGCTTCTGGGTCGCTGTGTACTCCAGCTTCGTTTCGGTGCGGGCATAGGCCCCTGACCACGCATCGAAATTGAGTTGGCTGCGATCCACCAGATCCTGATGCGCCAGGTACTTGAGCATGGTGTAAAGCTCAACTAGCGAGTTGGACACTGGCGTCCCGGTCGCGCCCGTCACCGCTCCGCCACGGGCCAGCAACCCACGGATCTTCAGGTACAGGTCGAATGCCTTCTTGGAGCCCTTGGGGTCGTTCATGCCGACCACACGCTCGCCGGCCGTCGAATACTCCAAGTTCTTGAACTCGTGCATCTCATCGACAGCGAGATAGTCAACACCCATGGTTTCGAGGTCGACACCGATCTCGTCCGTGCGCAGCGATTGCAAGTCCTTCAGCTTGCCCTCGTACTTCGCCAGCTTTTCCTGAATTTGGGTCAGCGTCCGGCCGCTCTCCTTCTTGGCCTTGAGTTCGTTCAGAACGTCCTGCAAGTCCTTGATCTGCTCGTTGATGACCATCTCTTGATCGGCTGCCGGCGTCTTGATGAACGACAGCGACGAGTGGCCGATGATGACGGCATCAAAGTTGCCCGTGGCGATGCGTGAGAACAGTCGGCGGCGCTTGACCAGCGCGAAATCATCTGGCGTCGCGGCCAGGATCTTGGCGCCTGGGTACAGCGCGTAGAAGTCGCGCGCCCACTGCGTTACCAGATGGTTCGGCACCACGATCATGGGCTTGCGCGAAAGGCCCAGGCGGCGGCGCTGCATAGCCCCGGTGATGACCGTGAAGGTCTTGCCGGCGCCGACCACATGATCTAGTAGCGTAGTCTGTGCCTGCACGATGCGCCAGGCTGCATTCTTCTGTGTCGTGCGCAGTTCAATGGACGGGCTTGCCCCCACTGGCTTGAGGTACTTGTTGCCGTCGAATTTGCGCGCGACGTGCGTGTTCATCTTCTCGTTGAAGGCGTCCACCACGCTCTGAATGCGCTCGTCGTTCGACCATGCCCACTCGTTGAACACCTTGGACATGCGCTCAACCAGCAGGTTCACCTCCTTGGTCGGGCCTTCGCTCTTGACTTGATTGCCGCTGGAGTCCTTCGTCCAGATGGTGATCGGCTTGCCGCTGGATGCGGCGTTGAAGATATCGACGACATCCTTGTTCGGGTTCTTGAACTGAGTCCCGAACTCGGTGTCTTTGGTGCCCGCCGAACTGGCGAGGATCATGCCCTGTGACGGGATGATGGTGACCTTCGGGGCCTTCGCGCCAAGTTCGGCCAGGAAGTCCTGAAAGACCCCCTCGGGCATCCAGGCGCCTCGGATGCTCGGGCGCACGTTGGCCTTCGTCTTGGGGGCTGGCTGCACGGCCTCTAAGGCGCGCACGTTGGCCTTCAAACCCTCTGCCTTGGCCCTCTGCAGCTTGGCCTTGACGTTGCCAGACAGGTAGGCGTCTGCGTCCGTGTACTCGCCGGTGGCGGGGTCAAGGAAGATCAGCGGCGCGTCACCAGTGGACAGTTCGTTGATGACATCCATCGAGCTCTGGCCGGTGAGCTTGGCGATGTAGGGGATGTCCAGCTTGCCGCGTTCGGACAAGCTGATTTGCAGCCCGTCGCTGGCATCCTTGGCGCTCGTGATCTCGCGGTAGGGGTAGTTGACCCGTTTCGTGAAGATGTCTGCCTTGTTGGCTGACGACTTGGCCTTGGCGCTCTTGTGCCGGTAGCCGGACTCCAGGCCAGACTCCACCCCGACGTCGCCGTCCAGCAGCTTGGCGTTGTCTGGGTCGCTGATGTAGCCATGCTGGGCGACGAATGCGTCGTACTCGGCGTTGAGCCGGTCGCGCAGCACCGTCATGTCGGCGGCCTTGTCCGCGCGTTCGGCCTCAATCAGTTGCAGCACCGTGTTGCGCAGGACGATCATGCCCTTCAGTGAGGCATAGCCTCCCGCGCCAAGACGCCTGCGGTCAAGCGCCACCGTGATTTTGTCGAGTTGAGCATCGTGTTCCCACTGGAATCCTGGCGCCGTGGCGTCGTCCACGATGTCGTACACCGCCTGCTCGGCGCCAGTCGGCTTGGGGCGCTTCTCACCCTTACCGTTGTAGGCCACGCCAACAGCAGCCTTGCGCAGGGCGTCGGCGGCCTTGGGCTTGTCGGTGGATGTCTTCAGCGCGTCAGCTGCGTCCTTCACGGCGCGCCACTTCTCGCCATCGTCCTTCCAGATGGTCTCGGGCGTGACCTCAACAACCACGGCGTTGCCGCCCTCGTCATCCATCTCTCGACGCAGCAGTTTTCCGGCGCCGTCCAGCATCACGCCACCTACAGGCAAGTCGCTCTGCTGGATCATGACCGCCGCGACCGATGCGTCGTTGCTGGTTGGCTTCGCCACGTCCTTGAGGTCTGCCCACTCGTTTTCAAGCAGACTGGCAATCGCCTGGTTCAAGTCGCGCCCGTCGCTGTGAACGGTGTACTCGTCGCCCTCACCCTTGCCCTTGCGGCCAGCGTACATCGTGCCGTCCATGGCCGACCGGCCCAGGATGTTGCCAGGGTTCTTTTCGTAGTAGCGGTTAACCCGCATGTCCTGGCCATCGACCGTGATCCTGCCCTCAGTGTCGAGCCAGCGCTTATTCAGGTCCGTGGCCTTCTCGCCGGCATGCAGCTTTTGCAGGAAGATCACATCGGTCGTGACCTCGGTGCCGGCGTTCTTCAGGAAGGCATCATTCGGCAGGCGGAACGCGCCCAGGAATTTGAAGTCCTTGGCAAGATGTTCGCGCGCCTCTGGGTTGGCTGTGTCGAGGAAGCGATGTGTCACCACCATCGCCATCACGCCACCCGGGCGCAAGTGCTCCCCGGTCTTGGCGATGATGAAGTTGTGGATCTTCATTTCTGGAAGATCCTTGTAGGCCGCGACGCTACTCTTGAGCGGCAGGCTCCCGAATGGCGGGTTGCCGATGGCAAGGTCAAACGCCCCTTTGGCAAACGGCACGTCCTGAAAGCCGATGCCGGCCGCGATGGCGGCCTCGGGATAGATGAGCTTGGCCAGCTGCCCGGTAATCATGTCCAACTCGGCGCCGTGCCACTCGCTCGAAGCCGCCAAGTCGCGCGGCTGCAGGCCAATGAAATTGCCGATGCCCGACGTGGGTTCCAGTACCCGGCCGCCGCCGAATCCGAAGTGCCGTACCACGTCCCACATGGATTTGACGATCTCGGGCGCGGTGTAGTGGGCTGCCGTGGTGGAGCGCTGCAAGGCAATCCACTCGCTGCCCTTATCGCCACCAACCAGTAGCGGTGGCTGGCCATTCGTGCCCAGCAACTCGGCCCGCGCGTCGAGCCACTGCTTGCCAGTCGTGCTGGGGTCGATCAGTTCACGCAGCCCACCCCACCCCACGAACTTCGCCATGACGGCCTGCTCGTCGGGGGTCGCGTTTCGGTTGTCGGCCTGGATGCGCCGCAGGGTGCGGATCGCCTCCATGTTGGCCCGAAGCTTCTGGCCCTTCGTGCCTTGGCCGATCCCGTCCTTGTCGCTGATCTCGAAGTTGGCCGGCGCATCCCCAAACAGTTGGTTCTGCGCGTCCGCATCGCCCGCTACTGGGCTTCGGCTGACGGGTCGTACTTCGGCGGGGGCGCCAGACAGAACAGGCTTCTTGCCTCGGCCCATGCCTGTTCGGGCTGCAACCCGCCCGCTATCAGCGTGTCCATTTCCATCTGCGTCAGTTCCGCGCACGCTTGCGCTTGTCTCAGGAGCCACGTCCTTGGCAAGCTCTGGATTTCCTGCCGGTAGTTGCGGGTCCAGTGGTTCAGCGTCGTCTGCGCCATTTCCTTGGGTGTCATTGGCGGCCTCCTGGGCTTGAGTATCGTCCTTGGTGGGTTTCTGGGGTGCGTCAGGGCCAGTTTTGGCCCCGTCGGCGGCCGGCGCATCAGGCTTTACCTCGGACGCCTTGGCTTCAGGCTTGCCAGTCACCATCGCCTTCACGTCGTCAGCCGTCAGGGCCGCGAGCGCGTCTTCGGTGTCGGTGCCTTCGTGGCCGTCGGCAATCGCGTTGTAGGCCGCCTTCCACTGGCGGGCGCTGATGGCGTCCACGTGGGGCGCGGTGGCCGCGTTGGCGCGCATGACCTGGGCTGCCTTGGCCGTGGCTTGCGCGAAGCTCTTGAAGCCCTTGCGCACCAGCAGTTCAACCACCTTGGAGAGCGCCGGCAGGAGGTCGGCCGCGCTGTACTGCGGGCCGGTGACGTTGAGCTTGGCACCGAACACGTCGCCGAGCACGTCGCCCAGCTTGCCCAGGGCGTCTTGCAGTTCTGCGTCTAGCGGGTCGATCTCTGTCCCAGGCTTCGCGTCCTGCGTCGAGTCGGCGGGGGCTGGATCATTCGCCGCTGCGGCCGTGGCAGCCTTCTTACCCGCCGCCGTCTTGGCGTAGGCATCCGCCACGCTCTGCTCGATGCGCAACTTCTCGGCGCCCAGGTCGGAGAGCTTTGCGTCGATCACCTGCAGCCAGGCTGCATCACGCTCCATGCCGCCTGCGACAAGCTCGTCAACGTCTCCGCTCATGTCGGCGCGGTAGGCGCTGATCGGCGAATTCTTCCCCAGGTGCTTGATGACGCACCGTGCTGCATTGCTCATAGCATTCCTTCAGTGACGACGGCCGACACCAGCGCCAAGATCATGTTGTGCTGTTGGCGCTTTCGCAACCGATCGGCCTCAGCTCGATGTGCTGCGGCCCAGTCCCAATCGGGCTTTTGGCGCGCTGGCTTGCGTGCCGCCCTGCGTCGCCCTGCGCCGCCCAAGACTTCAGGGGGGCGCCATTCCTTCTCCAGTTCCTCAATCAGCCCCTGTACCGCCAACGCGATGGGCGTGAGGTGATAGAGGCCCTGGAGGGCTACTCGGAGCGCGTCAAGCGCCACGGGTCACCGTCACCGTGTCGCCGGCTGTGTCGATGGTCTGGGTGACAGGCCCTGCGACGCGGCTGCTTGGGGTCACGACCAAGGGCTGGCCAGACACGAGGCCGTGGATGCGCGCGACGTCGGTCACCTGCTGCAGCTCAGCCGTCAGCGCGCTCCGCACCGCCGCCGCGATGGCGTCTGCGCTCGGCCCGCCGCCACCTACCGCCGTGGTCACGAACGCCGCGCTCGTCTTGCGCTCGACGTACACCCCTGCCACTGGCAGGATGGTCGCGTTCAAGTTGCCCGCGATGCTGTAGCTGCCGGGGGCCGGGAACCGCAGGCGCCAGCCGTTCACAAAGTCCGCCTGGTAGAAGCTTGCGCCGGCGCCCAGGTCCAACGCCTTCCAGGTGTGGATTGGCGGGTAGAGCATGCCCGTGGCGTCATCTTCCCAGTCGCGCAGGGCCGCGTGAAAGGCCGGCAGATCCAGGATGGAGCTGTCGGACTCGACGACCAGGCTGCCGGGCAGAAACGTCAGGGCCATGTCCGGCCCTTATGCGTCGGCGTTTCGGATCGCGTTCACTGAGCCGCCAGCCGCTGTGACGGCGAACGTCGTTTCGAACGGCACGATAGGCGACCCGCCGCCGTTGCGCACGCGCACGCGGGCCGTGAAGTCCGAGCCGTAGGTGAACGTGCCAGACGCCTCGCTAGCGCTGGCAGCCACCTTGTCGATCAGCGGGAACCAAACTGCGGCGCCCGAGTAGCCGCCGCCCGGGACAGCGGGTGACAGTCCGCTCACGGTCGTGCCCACAATGCCGGTGTAGCTGTGGGGGTTACCGCCGATGCGGATGCGGCCGGCGCCCATGGGCACGTCACTGGCCGGAGCGCCAGACAGCGTGACAGTCGTGGCCGCCGCCGACCCCGAAGCCGTGAGGCCGGTCGTGGTGTTCAGGCCTCCAGAGCCGTCGTCCTTGCCCACGAGAACATAGTCGCCAGCGGTCAAGCCGCCCACCGACACGGCGATAGCCACCGGTGGCGTCACACCGGTGCCGTCGTGGCTGGTCAGAGCGTAGGCCTGAAGATCGGACGCGTGCAGGCTCGCCGTGTCGATCCACCAACCCTGAGCCACGAACCACTTGCCGCCCGCCAGCAGGCCAAAAGGTGCGGCCAGCACGTCGGTATAGGCCGCGTTCAGCTTGCGGTAGTTCCAGCCCGCGACGCCGGCAATGGTGCCGTTCGCCGACTCGTGGCAAGCCCACTGCAGCGCCTGCCAGACCTCACTCAGACGTGCGCCGTTCGTCCACGAGATCGAGCCCTTGTAGAGCTTGCTCACGCCGCCCAGGCTCTGCGTGGTGTCGCCGATGGTCAGCGTCACCGTGGTGTTCGGCGTCGTGCTTGTGACGGTGTTCGTGCCCGCCGTGTAGTTGCCGGTCAGCCGAGTGATGTTGGCGTCAGCAGCCACCGAGAGCGCCGCCACCTGTTCGGAGCCGGCCGAGCAGTCCACGTCGAAGTGGCTGAAGCTGTAGCCCCACTCCCGCGACAGCACGGTCACGATGCCGCTGGCGATCAGCGAGCCGCCGGTCTTGACCTTGAACAGCGCGCGCACCGGACCAGCGCTCCACCACTTGGTGCCCGAGTTGTACTTGGCCCCGTTCTGCACCACGTAATGGCTGCGCCCGGCCAGCCCGGCGCCGATGGTGTTGATGCCTGTGTAGAGCACCGCTCCGGCCGCCTGCTCGATGCTGCCAAAGCGGAAGCGCTGCGACGTGGCGTCATCGATGTTGAGGCCATTCAGCAGGCTCAGCGCAGATGGTCGGCTGCCGTTGCGCTTACCGGCGAGTTCCGACGGGTTGGCACCAAGGATCGACACGTTGTCGTCCGCCGTCGGTCCGCTGTTGTCGGCCAGGTCTTGCAGCCACTGGTGCAAGTCCAGAACGTCGTAGACCGTGGTGCCAGCCGCGTGGCGCAGGTCGCCGCCGCTGTTGATGCTGAAGTCGGTTGAGGTGATGGCCATGGCTTACTCGTCTGGGATCTGGGAGACGTAGATCGACTGGGCACCGACGACTGCGCTCGCCAGGGTTTCCCAGGGGATGTAGTAGGGTGCCGCCGACCCCTTGCGCACCTTGATGCGCAAGTCGTTCGCGGGATTCCCGCTCGGGTAGGCCGCCAGGGAGAACACCTCGGTGCTCGACGCTGCAGTGCGGTTGACGACAGGCGCCCCGGCCTGTGTCTCGATCTGAATGGCGCTGCCGACGACGAGGTTGGTCAGTGACAGTGAATAGCCGCCGATGCTGTCCGACGCAAGCCGCTGACGCGAGAGGATGTTGAGCCCCCCTGAGTCAATGGGGCCGCGAGTGGCGGGCAACTCCACCGTGCTGGATGCGAGCACCAGGGGCGTCAGGTACATGGCGATCATGTGACGACGATCTCTGGGTCGATGATGATGCCTGTGGCCTCAGAGACAGACGTCGCGTGAAAGCGCAGCACCACAGACACCTCACTGCCGGCGGCCACGGCTACCGGGGTGGTGAAGCTGAACTGGCGCTTGAGCCACGTCTGACCGTTCCATGAAGTCGCTGACCAAGACGCTGTCGAGGCGTCCAAGGCTGCCCCCGCCGGGTCATACGAGGACATCGTGCGTATCACGCCCGAGCTGTCCTGATAGGTCAGTAGCGCCGAGAGGTCTGCCTTGGTCCACGTCAGAGTGGACTCGACAAGCAGGTTGATCGTGAACGTGCGGGCCGCGACCGGTAGGTCGCCAGCACCGGGCAGAATCTTGTTGATGCGCGGCAGTTCGACCGGGTTGTGGCGGTGCACGTTGGCTGCGACGCTCCCTGGTACTGCGTAGATCGACCAGGGCGTCGCGGTGTCGAATAGCAACGCCGCGAGCGTCGGGCGCCCCTTGGAGAAGCGCCACTCAGCGTAGCAACCACCAGGGCGCTCGTAGGCAAACTCGCGGTAGCCGAACTGCGATCCTGTGTAGAACCCGCTAGCCCCGGGCTGGCTGTCGCCTTGGGGGTCTGAGTACGTGGTCGATAGAAAGTTCGGCCCCCACACGTCGATGCCGCCCCAGTCGCAGCTGGAAGCCGTTACCCCGAGGTCGGTCGCAGTCATCGCAGAGCCTGAAGCGAAAGCCCGCGAACCCGTAACGAAGCCAACCATTCGGCAGCCGTCCATGACCACCCGGCTGCGGTCCCCGTTCGCAAAGTTGAAGAACTTCGCAATAGGAGCCGCCTGCGCGACGGCTTGGAACACGGTGCCGATGAGCCGCACTCGACCGGACGTGCCTGACAGCCCAAAGTCCACGAGATTCGCGGTCGTGTTCTGCCACTTCAGCAGGCAGTTGAGGAGGGTTGTGCCGAGGCGCGGGCTGGTGTTGGAGTTGGCCTGCTGGATGAGCGGCGACCCCGATGAGGTAGACGCCTCAAACTGCACGTCCTCAAAAACCGCTGGACCACGGTACTGCAAGATCGGGCACTGGCCCCCGTTGCCGGTGTCAGCGATGATCTTGAAGTTCTTCCCGCTCGAATAAGCGACGCCCTTGACGTGCAGGTAGGCCGTCACGCCGGTAGCGACGGTCAGGGTCGCGCCGGACTGGTTGGTGCAGGCGATCTGCAGCACGGGCTCAGAGCCGTCAGCCCATGTCGTGCTGTCGTCGATCTCAATTCGCACGGGGGCAGCCGCCGTGCCCAACGTAGCAAACGTCATCGTTGCACTGGCGATGAAGCGAACTACCTTGTTGGATCGCGCGCGCACCACGTCGCCTGCGGCTGGAACGCCAGCAAACGGGAGTTGCGCAGCGAGCAAGCCGTAGCCCGCTGCCGCAACGCTCGACGGCCACATCGCCGCCTTCGGGTTGACGAGCCAGCCCCAGCAGCCCCCCGAGCCGCTCGCCCAAGACTGCGAGGACGAGCCGGTAACGTTCGTGAAGCTCAGCGCCACGAGGCCGTTGTACGACGCCGAGCCGGCGCGCGTCATCAGCTCCAGGTTGTTGCCGTTGGCGCGAGCGAAGACCGTGTTGCGCACCTGGGTCGCGGACCAGCCGGCCGGCAGGTTGACCGTGTTTGCTGTAGCCAAGTTGATCGCCGCAACGATGTTGGCAAGCATGGTGGCGTAGGTGCCGCTGTACTGGGCGTTGGTGCCGCTATTGGCGCTCGCACTGATCGTGATAGCTGTGCAGCCCATGACCGAGAACGTGCTGCTGCCGCTCGTGAACGTCCAGCCGCTCATGTCCACGCTGACCGTGGCCGATGCAGAGGCCGGCGTGCTCGCGCTGCCGTCGCCTTCCTGCGGTACCCCCCAGGCCGGTGTCGCCAACGGTTGGCCGTACTGGCCGGTCATGCTCGCGCTGGAGACCGTCTGCGACGTGTTGACGGTGTAGGTGCCCGTGCCGCCCGTGCCGGTGCCAAAGCCGGTGACGTAGGTGCCCGCGCTCGTCGTGCCGCCCGCGACCTCAGTGCCGATGCCAATCTGGCCGCTGGCCACGGCCGAAACGGTCATCGTCGTGCCGGAAATCGACGCGGTGAACGCGCTGTTGCCGTAGGCGCCGTGATCGACGTATTTAACTGCCATGCAGAATCTCCGCAGCGCGGCCCGGCGCCAGCACTCCCGCCGCTTCCAGCATCGTCAGGCCGCCGACCACGTCGGGGTCGTCATTGCGCACGCGCGGTGTTGCCGTCAGCCGCGCCATGTAGTCCTCGACTTCGACATTGCTCTTGGCGAGGGTGCGGATCGTGATGCGCTCGGTTTGGGTCAAGCGGCGCATGAAGTCGATCTGGTCCCACACCCGGGCGATGGCCTGCGTCGGCTTGGCAGGGTCCTCTGCGAGTGGGGTGTGGTCGTGCGTGGCGAACTCGAAGCCGGACCACTCCATTGGCGTGTCTCCGCTGTAGCGGTAGACCTCCCGGCCATCGGACTTGCTGGTGACGACGAACGTGGTCATGGGGCGCTAGCTTTCGCGCGGGGTGTTGCGCGGATGGCGTCAATCTCGCCGTTGTTCAGGTACTCGACCTTGAAGTCCCACCCACTTGCTGGCTTTGGAGCCGAGGCGGCAAGTTGACGAGCGAACTCCTCGGCCATCGCCTTGAGTTGGCTCTTGAAGTCGGAGGCCTGGCGATCCAGCATCGCCTGCGCCTCTTTCCTGGTGATCCACTCAGGGGCTGGCGCAGCGGGCGGGGCTTGAGGCTCAACCGGCTTTGGCGCTGGCGCCGACTTGCGCGGAACAACGACGGGCATTTAGGCGGCTCCAGCGATGCAGGCGCGTAAGGATTGAAGGGCCTCGATGTCGGCATCAAGGGCTTTGAGCGCTGTTTCCGCATCAATCTCCTGATCAGCGAATTCGCCCGTCTCTTCCATGTAGACCGGCGTGGTGACCTTGTGGGTCTTGCGGAATGACTTGGGCGCAGCCTTGGGCTTGGCAGTCTTTGGCAGTTTCGGTGCGGGAGGCGCGGAATCAACCGATGAGGGCGGCTTCTGCTCAGACTCATTGGCGCCCCGGATGCCGGCCGCCTCCCCGGGATCCTTCTCCATGGCATCGCGCAACTCAGTGGCCATCGCTGTGCGCTGCTCCAGCTTGCTCCGCATAGCTCGCACGACATCACCATCGCCGCGTTGCTTCCCGCGTTCTGCTGTGTCGATCTCGGCCTTGGTCTCCTCTTGCATGGCCTCATAGGTCGCAAGCGTGCGTTGCGCGTCCTCCCGGCTGAGGACATTTCCGCGCCATGTCACGGTTTCGTCAGTGCTGCCCGCCGTCGCCCGATCAGCCTTCAGTCGGTTGCGGCGCTCGACTGCACTCTCCTTGGGGGCGGTGTAGTAGCTGCCGTCCGGGTTCGTGATGCGACTGCCAGGCGCAGCGCCGGACGACTTCTCGCGGATCTCGAACCGGCCCGGCTTCGTCTCGATGGACTCGTGCGTGTCCTTCAGCCCGTTGCTGGCGATGAAGTCGCGCGCCTTCGCCTTGTCGCCGAAATAGGCTGTGCCCTTGGCAATCCGCTCCAGGGCCTTCTCGCGCTTGGCGGGCACGCCGAACAGGTGCTCAACGTCCTCCTTGCTGGCGAACGGGGCCTTCTTGGGCTTGTCGGTCAGCCCATCGGCTTCCACGGCTCCACTGGCTCCCGCCTCGATTCCTGCGGCTCCGTCCGCTGGCGCTCCAGCGCTTCCCGGATCAGCTCCCTCTTCGACGGCTGCCGGTGCGGCGTCATCGGGCGCTGATGCGGCTTGGGCTGCTTCGGCATTCTGGCTCTCCTGGGCTGCCGGTTGCACAGCGTGGCCGCCATCTACGGCAACGACCTGGCTGCCCGCGTGCTTCTTGGACTCGCGCGTGGCGGCAAGCTCGGTCTTGAATGGCTTGCCCTCGCGGTTGAGGATCAGGCCCGGGGTGGAATCCGATTCCACTTGCCCAGCCTTGGCTGCTGCCGCAATGCGTTCATCGGGTGTCGGCTCAGCCTGGCGCTGGGGGTTGATCCGCGCCAGCACGTCGGCATCGGTCACGCGGCCAGCGCGGTAGTCCTGCACGAACGCACGTGCGGCCGGCGTGTTGATCGTGGCCTGCTGGGCGATGAACTGCGCCACCGCGTTCGGTGAAGCCGGGTCGATCTCGACGCCATCGATGCTGCCCGTGCGCGGGGCGCGCTCCACGGGTTCGGCTAGGATCTTTGCGGCGGCGGCTGCCCGCTCGGTGTAGTCCAGCAGCACGGGCGCTGTGACCCACTGGCGGGGCACGACCGTCCAGCCCTCGCCGCTTGGCATGGGCAGTGCCGTCATGGGCTTGTTCAGCTCCGACTCGGCGCGCTTGGCGATGTCTTTGGCTTGCGCCTCCTCCATCGGCTCGGCCTGGGTCATCCACTGCTCGATGTTGGCGCGTGCGGTGCGGTTGGCCGCTTCCGGGGTCTGCTGCACCGACCACTGCCCGCCACCCACCTCGACGGGCATCAGCTCGCCAAACGCGCCCTGCTCTCCAATATGGACGTCGGCCAGTTGCTTACTGGGGAAGAGTGGCTGCTCTGGGGCCTTTCCGTTCGGGAAGGCAATGGCACCAGCGAAGCGAGGATCGGCCTCGAAGTCGAGCGCGGTTGTGTCGGGCGCCTCCTTCACCGCCAGACCATCACCTTTGGCCGGGATCTCGGTCGGCGTGAAGTCCAGCGGCTGGCCACGTGCTGCGATGGTCGCCGCATTGGCGGCGCGGGACATGGGACCCGTGTCTGGGAGTAGGGCTGGAGGCGGTGGCGCAGCTGGAGGCGGTGGCGCAGCATGCCCGCCAAACGGCGCCGCTCCGGCTCCCAGCAGGCCACCAGACAGTCCGCCCATGACGGCAGCATTGCCGACACCTTCGTCCCACGGCTTGCCTGTGGCGATATTTTGGGCGATCTGCTCCTGAGCAGACTGCGGGAACTCCTGCAGCACGCCCTCCGTTGCGAAGCCCTCCAGTAGCTTGCGAGCAAGACCCTTCTGCACCTCCGGGCCAGCGCGCTGTGACCCCGCGATCATCTGGTTCACGTCGCCAATCCCCAGGCGGTTGGCGATGCGCCCAGCCACAGACGTGATGCCCGCCGTCAGCGCGCCCGACACACCGATGATGGCCGACTGCTCACCAGTGATCAGCCCATCCTTGGACTCCTGTCGAACTTGCTCCAGGTTCTGTCCGGCTGCCGATGCGCCCTCGGCTAGGCCGCCCGCGAGCCATCCAGGCGCGCGCAGTGCGGTCGCCGCACGGCCGACAGGGGCGCCCAAGAGCATCGATCCCATGGAAGTCACGGCCCCGTGATAGATCGTGCTCGGGTTCTCGAACGCCGCCTTCAGCGTATCAACCACGCCATCGGCGGTTTGCACCTTCTTGCTCGCCGCCTGGTACTCGGGCGAGTACAACTCGTCAAGGGCGCTGTTCGCATCCTTGAAGCGAACGCCCGCGTCTTCCACCAGCTTCCCAGCTCTCCCGCCGGTCACCATGTCAGCCATGCCGACAAGCGTCTCTGGCACACCGATAGCACTCTTGACCAGCGACACGCCGGTATCGCCAAGCGTGCGCCGAAGCATGCCGCTTGATTCGTCGGGCTTGGGCCTCGGAGCCTCTGGGGAAGTGATCCCCTCAAGATCGAATAGGGTTGGCATCGTGTCTGGCGCTATTGAGGCGTGAGGCCTTGGGCGGCAGCCTGGCGCATGAGGTAGTCATCAGCCGCCTTGGACGCCTTGCTCTTGTCTGCCTCGGCTGCTGTGCGACGTGCAAGTTCGCGCTTTGCGTAGGCGTTCCCCACGTCGATGTAGCGTCTCAGCTCTGGTAGCGACATCGCAGCAAAGGCTGCGTCGTTGCCAGCGAACGAATTCGCTGTAGGCTTTGCCCGGCTCGCCACCTGGACCATGCTTGGGCTGCCGCTGTTGGAGCCAGCGCTTCCATAGGTCTGCGTGCGCCCATTGAGCTGGACGACATAGTTCTTGTCGCCGTTCTTCTCAACCGCCTGCGCAACGGCCTCCGCCTTCGACTTCGGGGCCATGTGCGCGTCAATGGCCTTGATGAAATCGCTGGCGTACTCGCCGCCAATCAGTTGGGCCTGCGCCTTCGACGCGACCAGATCCTGGGGCGTCGCTCCTGCTGCGATCAGGTCGGCAGCCTTGCTGGCGCCATCAATCAAACCCTCTCGCGCAAAGATGCGCAGCTTCTGGATGCCCAATTGTTGGCGCTGCTGGTTCAGGTGCGCCCAGGCTGGGTCATCTGGGTTGCCTGGCTTCAGAGAGCCCTCGGCCACGCCCTTGTTGATCGCGGCGGCCAACGCCTCGTCCTGCTTGTTGATGTCGTTGAGCTGGATCTTCCCGGCTTCGCTCATCCGCTCCACCGCATTGCCGGCCTTGGTGGAGGCGGCTGCCGCTTGATCCCTGCGCCACTGCTCCTGCGTGTTGGCGTTCTGCTGGGCCACGCCAAGCATGCCCTCGTGATACTTGGCGCTGCTCTCATCGGCGGCAAGCTGACGGGCCAGCATCGCCTTCTGGTGCAGGTGCGCCAGCTTCTTCTCGGCCGGCATGCGCTCCAGTTCGGCTGCTGCCGTGGCCAGCCCGTCTGCGGTGTTCGGGAACACCTTCTCTGTCGGCTTCAGCGAGCCATCAGGCAGTACCACATTCACCACGCGAGTCTTGCCGTCGGCCGATGGCACCGTCTTGAGCTTGATCGCCCCACCATGCCCGTCTGAGGCGCTATCGCTGACAAACTTGTCCAGCGAGTCCCAATCCGTCACCCTGGCGCGGATGTCGGCATTGAACTTAGCGTCGATGTCCGCTCGCATCGCGTCGTTCAGCTTGAACTGCGAGGTTTGCTCCTCCATGGCCCCAACGCGCAGCTTCTGTGCGCCGATGGGGTCTCCGTTGCGCATCAGCACGTCGGACATGCGCGCGGTAACGGCCTGAGGGGTGTTGGCCTCGGCGGCGGCGGCCCTTGCAGAGGTCAGATCGGTGAAGCGCTTGCCGTCCACGTCATAGCCGGCAGTCGGCAGCGGCGCCTCACCGGGCTGCCCAACATCGCGGTCATCCATCGTGTCAGGGCGGTCCTGCTTCACTTCCACAGGCTCCACC
Organism: uncultured Roseateles sp.; assembly: GCA_937871895.1. Lineage (GTDB taxonomy): Bacteria > Pseudomonadota > Gammaproteobacteria > Burkholderiales > Burkholderiaceae_C > Pelomonas. Next base: position 21,246 of record CALMQC010000122.1, read on the forward strand.
TTGGAGGCGGCCCGGCCCAGGTCGGTGCGCATCTGGATGGCACGCTGGCGCTCGCTCATGGTGAACGCGCGGTCGTCGTCCTCCTGCTCGCGCTTCTTCTTGAGGTGGGCGCGGTCTTCTTCGTCCTGCTGCTGCCGGGTCCGCATGCTCATGCCCGCCAGCACTCCTTCGATCATGCTCATGCTGCGACCCTCTTCTCGATCTTCTTCACGCGCTTCGACAGCTCCTGCATCGACGCCATGAGCTTCCCGTTCATGCTCACCAGGTCGATCTGCCTACCGCCAGGCGCCACCCTGTCGCCCATGGTTCGCCGCACCTCTTGGGCCATTGGCCCGGTGCGCTCGACGCCGCCAGAACCAGGCGGCGCGCCCTTGGACTCGTCGTAGCTCCAGCCGTCATCCACCTTCGTGGCGTCCACCTCGGCGAGAGCCTTCTTGGTGTCGGCGGGCTTGCCGGTGTTGGTCTTGATGCCCTCATCGCTTTGGATGATCGGAGGAGGGGTGGCCTTCTTTGCCATTGACAGGTCGTATTCCTTGGCAAGGTTGCCAACGCCAAGCCCGAGCTGCGTCAATGCTGACGTCTGCTGCGCGCTAGCTTCCGACGACATCCGCCCGGCCGCACTGGTCAGGCCTCCCTGGGTCGCCAGCCCGTTCTGGGCGGCGCCGAATCCCTGCCCCATGATGGCGAGGCCCGATTGCGTAGCCCCGAGCCCGGCGCCCGATGCACCTACCGCTGAGGCGCCCGCGTTCTGTGCCACCTGTTGCATGGAAATCTGATTGCCGACGATGTTCCTGCCCAGCCCAACCGCATCCATCTTGCGGGCGTAGCCCTCGGCAGAGGCGTCGCGGCGAGCTTTGGTCATGGCCCCAGCGGACGCCAGGGCTTGCGCTGTCGTCATCTGGCCATCCAGCGCCATCGCGCGCCCGGATCCCGGCGTCACGCCGTATCGGGATTGCGAGCGAACCTGCTGCCCGCGCGCCGCACCGAATGCCGAGTTCACGTCGGTGAGCGCTTCGCCGGCCAGCTGCTCACGCTTGCCTTCGGTGTTGAAGGCCTTGGCATCCGCGACGATGCTGTCCTCAAGCGGCCGGAACACGCCCTTGTTGCGGGCGTCCAGTTCCTGGGCCTGCTGGGTTGCGAGTTCCATGCCACGGTACTGCGCGTCGCCTACCTTGGCGTCAAGTGCAGCAGCGGCTTCGCGTTGCGGGGCCGTCTTCTCGTACTCTTGCTTGTACCAATCGAACTGGTCGCGGCCGAGTTGGGCGGCGGCGTCTCCCTGGGCCGCGAGTTTGTCGGCGCTTGCTTTGGCCGCCTTTGATGCCTTGTTCGACGAGTAGGCGCCCAGAATGGCGCTGCCGCCAATGGCATAGGCCGTAGCCGAGATTCCGAAGGCCATGGTTCAGTCCTCCACCAGCGCCGGATCGGCGTGGCTGATTGATTGCGTTCGCGTCTGAAGGCGCTCCGGCTCCTCGACCAGTTCAGCCTCGATGGCCGCCAAGTCGGCAAGGCTCGTGTAGCTGGTCATGCACACGGTCGTCCAGCGTGTGTCAGCGTGGGCATACCCTGCCCGCTTCATGCCAGCCTTGGTCGCCAACACGTGCAGGCCCGTCAGCCGCTTGGGGCCGTCGTCGGTCAAGACCTCGATGTCTCCGACGCAGATGTTCAGATGATCGGTCTTGTGGGCCGCGCCTGTGAGCGCTGTGCCCGCCGGGATCGTGATGGTGCGCGCGTACAGCCCCCCGCTGAACACGTGCTCGGTGAGCAAGTCCACCTGGGGTAGCGCAAGGATGGCGTCTTCAAGTCGCTCGACGCGCTCTCGGTAGCCAGCCGGCTGATTGGTTTCTGCAAGGTCTTGCACGGGCACCCTCTCGCCCGCTTGGGGCCTCTGGTCACCGTACCGGCACTCTGCCGAAATTCAACCGATCCGCCGCTTTTGCCGGTGGAAACGGTTTCCACTCAGGTCAGCGTCACCAACTTCCAAGCCTTGCCGGTGCAGTAGTACAGGTCTTCGCCCACCTGCTCGAAGGCCCCCTGCTTCAGTGGCGGCAGCGCGGCCAGTTGATTCGCAGTCAGCGTGCCAATCGTGCCGTCGAATGACCCCAGGGCGTCCGCCAAGGCATTCAGCGGCGCCAGCGTCTGCTCCAGGTCGCGCAGCGTGATGGCGCGCTCGTAGGGGTCGCCACGGCTTCCCAGCCGCACCTCGACCCACTCGCGGATGGCCTCGATGGACTTGCGTACATCTGGGTCTTCTGCCCGGGATGCTTGAAGCGCTGGAAGCGAGGCTGGCGTCTTGGCGTAGGCGCCTTTGCGGGAGAGTCGTGGTGGGCTCACAGCAGGCCCTCCGCAGAATCAGCCAGCACCAGTGACGCCACTCGCGCCGTACCTAAAACCTCGACGGCCCAGGCGCGGGCCTCGCGGGGCGGCAGCCGAAACGGCTCACCCGACGTGATCGTGGGCGTCGTGTAGATCAAGGCGCCGTCGGCGTAGAGCTTCAGCGCCACACCGGCTGACAACTCACCCGTCAGCCGCCCCCACGCGAAGCCGGTGTAGGCGCCCGACGGCTCCTTGAACACTCTACTGCGCCACGTGCCCGTGGTCGATGCACCGCCGTGCACGGCCTTGATTGTCGTGCCCTCGACTGCATAGACCGTGTCCGTGGATAGGTCAGAGAACAGCGCCACGGGCGCCCCGAGGTTGGCGTCCGTGCTGATGCGCTTGGCCTCAAGGTCAAACCGGAAGGTGTCAGGCATCCTCGGCCTCCATTTCCTGCCTCGACGACGCCAGGCGCACTGCCACCACGCGAGAGGCGCCGACGATCTCCACCTGCCAGGTGCGGCCCCGCACAGCCGGGAGCCGAACGGGATCCTCGCTGGGCACCGCCACGGCCGCGATCTCCAGCCCGTCGGCCAGCAGGCGCAGCGTCACGGGGTAGCCAGACGCCTCGACCTGGGCCCAGCCGAATGACGGCTGCTCGGCCAACTCGTAGATCCTGCTGCGCCAGCGGGCGTCAGCCACGGTGCCCCCGTGCAGCGCGCGCACGGCGCCCGTGCCGTCGGCCGTGAACACCTCGTCGCTCTCCAGGTCCACGTGCAGCGGCGGCGGCAGGCTCAGGTTCACTTGCAGGCGGCCATTGGTCCCCATGCCGGCGCTCACGATGCGCGACACGCCAGATGGCAGCGCGCCAAGCGACCGCTCGATAGTGAAGCGGTCCCGCTGCTGCCGGTACCAGACCCCGCCAGCGCGCGCGTAGATGAAGAGCACGTCGGTGACGCCCGCCAGCACCTGCGTGTCCCGCTTGTCGTCCAGGCACACGACCGGCGACGTGACGCCCGGGTAGTCAGTCGTCACCTGCGCCCCAGCCAGCGTGTCGTACCAGTAGAGCTTGGCCAGGCCGTCCTGCACGAAGGCGATGGTGGGGTGCATGAGCTGGTCGAATGCCAGCGACAGCTCGCTGACCCCAGCTGCTGAGAACAGCGCCGTGATGGGCGTTAACTCGGGCCATGGGGCCACGCGCACGGTGTCGTCGGCCACCCACGCGCGCCAGTGGCGCACCTGCACGCCCAGCGAGGCATCGCCGATGGCCACGCCGCCCATCTCGAAGTCCACGCGCCGATCTGTGCGCTCGATGTCATCCGGCGCCAGCAGCGCCGATGGCACTGGCGCCGTGGATGCGCGGTTCTCGGGGAGGCTCATGGCGCCCGCGACCAACTCACTTTGTAGTTCAGCGTCCAGACCTTGGTTCCATCTTTCGGAACGACTGGAGAGAACTCACACTGAATGCGCGATGTCGTTCCAGCACCAGACGACGGTGCGACCGTCAGGATCAGCGTCCTTGTGCCCCCAACGTTGCACTGGTTGAGGGCCTGGTCAGCAATGAAGCCGCGCTCATAGGACCCGCCCACGTAGGACGACGCAGTTATCGTTCCCGCTGTCCCGCTCGTTGATGGACCGGTCGTTGCAGCGGTGATCCCTGCTGTAGATGCGTAGACCCCTGAAGAAGAGCTACCCGATGTGGTGTAGATGCCGAAGTCCATGAGCCCAGACACCGACGGTGACGTGGCGCCCACGAAGGCCCACCGCATCGTGTAGCTGTAATTCGTTCCCGCCAGCGTCACGTTTCCTGTCACATCGGCGGGAACGTAGAGCCGAAGCGTGTAGACCACATCCAGCGTCTCATCCGCCAAGACTGAGATCGTCGTCGGGCTGCCGCCGCCGTCCACGATTCGCGCGCGCGAAAACAGCGAACCTGTCGCGGCCGTCCAGCCGACGCCCACTTCCGTGAGATTCCCTGCTGCCACACCCGTGCCAAATCGGAACGTTCGGCTCATCGTCACGTAGGCCGGAGGTCCCGCGACGTAAGACTGCGCACTGTCAGCCTGAATCGTGCTGGTCCCAACCATGTAAGCCTGCAGCGCCGTATCCGAAACCGTCGGCGCGGCCGTCCCCGTCCCAACCTGGCAGGCTTTCACAATGCCGCCAGTCCCCATGCGGTTGAGGCCCTGGTCGAGGATCAGGTTGTCGAACTCAGCGAGCGTTACCTCGCCCCGCGCGCCTCCGCTCACCTTCATGGTGAAGTGGCCGGACATCCCGAAGTTCATCTTTGCCGTCATGAGAGCGATCCTGATGTGATGGTGCTGCTGAAGTCGAGCCCCTCAACGGGCCAGTTTGAGTACGTCACAAGAACGACCTTGAGCGTGCCGTCAATAAACGTGCTGCCGAAGTTGAGTCCTTCTGGTGCCCAGTCCCCATATGTGCGCAGGATCTGCCGCAACTCTCCAGCCGTGATCGTGCTGCTGTAGTTCAACCCTTCCGGCGGCCAATCCGGGTACAGATGCTGCAGTGGGCGCAAAAGCCCGCCCGTGATCGCGCTGCCGAAGGAAAGGCCCTCGTCGATCAGTGAGTAAACGGCGGTGTAAAGCCCGCCGCCCGTCACGGAGCTTGAGAACGCCAGACCATCGACCACCTCCACCGGATACGGCGGGCTGCTGATGACCAGCCGCGACTGCGGCGCTTCGAGCGTGCCGATCCGCGTCGAGGCCAGGTCGAACCGGAAGGCCAGGGCCATGGCGCTCAGCCCGGGTAGAGGTAGTACGAGCCATCATGGAATGCGCCGACAGCCGCCGAACTCACGGCCGCCATCCAGTCGGCTTTGTCAAATGCGCCCTGAGTGAGTAGCGCGATGCCGCTCGCCGAGGCCAGGCACAGGCCGTCCGGGCTCGCATAGATCACGCCGCCGTCCACCGTGGCAACCGACCGCGCAGCGATGCACGACTGCGGCACCTCGACCTTCTGGGCGCTCATGCTGGCCGAGTCCGCGCCGCTCACGTAGACCGGAAAGCCCTTCGTCACAACCACGGCCGTCTGGCCGAAGACGCCAATGGCCACGATGTCGTGCTCGACCGTCAGCTGATACTCGACCGGCCAGGCGTAGGGCGCCCACGGCACGCTGAAGCACAGCGTCTTGCCGAAGAAGCCGACCATGATCCCGTTGGGCATGCCCACCAGGCCCTGAAGATCCTCGGGCGGCTCTGCCCAGGTGATCGTCTCGCAGGGCTCCTGCAGCTTCTCGTCGGGCTGCGAGTCCGAATAGACGCGGTTCGCAATCGAGAAGCCGATGAACACGCCGTCGCGCACGACAGCGCTGGGCGCGTCCGGGTCGGCCACCAGCGCCCAGCTTGCGCCCGTGCTCGAACTGGCGCTGCGGTAGAGCCGCCAACCGACGATGTTGCGGCCCGCAGGCGCAGCCGGCACCGTCACCGTGATGGCGTCGTTCTGGTCAACCGAGAGCAGATCGGAGGCCGGCGACGGCGCCGACTCCTCGTCCCAGTCGGTCAGGTAGGTGACGATGTAGGTCCGCGTCTGCACGTCGCGCGTCACGATCTGCGAGGTGATCGAGCCAAACAGCGTCGCCTCGTTCGCCGCGAGCACGGCGCGCAGGCGGGCATCAATGCCGGCGTAGTAGGCCGTCAGCGCGTCGCTTGCCGCAGTCAGGGCTGCCACCTTGGCGGCCACGGTCGCCGACACCGGCACCGCGCGCGCGAGTTCCGTCCGTAGCTCGGCCTGCGCGGTGTTGATGGCCGTGACCATGACCAGCAGATCGCCCTTGCTGGCGTCGTAGGCGTCGGCCAGTAGGGGCGCCAGGGCAGCCACCTGCGGCGCCGTCAGCAGCGCGCCACCGCCCGCTGGGTTCGTCACGGCTGCAATGGCCGTGCTGATGTCGCCGGCCGTGGCCGCCAGGCCGTCGGCTCGGTAACCCTTGAGCTGCACAGCCCAGTACGGGTTGGCCGAGTACGTCACCTGGCTACCCACGAATGGAGGCACACGCAGGTAGGCATCGGCAGCGTTCACCGTCGTGAAGCCGCCCCCGGAAGCCACCAGTTGCACCAGGTAGGCGGCATCGCGCCCTGAGTCTGTCGGCAGCGTCGAAAGCGCGCCGTGGGCCAAGTAGGTGCCAGTCGGAACGGCCGAGGTCGGGTGTGGCGTCGTCGGCGGGGAGAAGGCTCCGGTGTTGCGCAGCCCGAAGGTCACGCGGCACTCGTCCATCTTGCCGACGAACTCGGCGCTGGGGTGCTGCGTCGAGTCACCGATACAGGACACCTCAAGGCCCAGGGCGTAGGGCACGGTGCCGCAGAGCACGCCATCAATCCAGACCTCGACCGTGCTGCCCGTGCACTGCACGCGCACGTGCGCCGGCACGCCTGCAGTCAGGGCTGCGCTGCCATCCGGGCGCTTGCAGCGCAGGTCCTCATTGAACACGCCGCCGTACTGGGATGCACTCAGCACACCCCAGTTTGAGCCTGACACCTGATAGGTGACGATCTCGCGGATGTTGTAGTCGCGGCTCTGAATCGAGATGAAGTCGCGCGTGGACGCTGCTGTCAGCGCCCACTCAATGCACCAGGTGGGATCAGCCTCAGAGCGCCAGCGGCGGATCTCGCTGAACCTGACGCCGTTGTGCCCCGCGCCAAACAGCCCGCATCCAGCGCCCGCCACGCCCAGCGGCCCCGTGTTGTCCGTCAGCAGCGTGATGCTGGCATCTTTGGTCGTCGCGCGCTGCTGTGGGCTCTGGTCAACAAACTGTCCGCCGGACAGCGCGTCAAACGACAGGTGCAGTTGCACCTTGGCGTAGTCGGGGTCGAAAGCTGGTGGTGCGCCACCGCTGGCCGGCACCGCGTTGCCCAGGTACACCTGGGTGTCGATGGCCTTGATGGCTTCAACGACGGCCGTGGCTGCAGCGATCTGCGCTTCGCTGGCTGCCGACTCGTCGAACTGCGCCACTGTCACAGCCTCGACCGTGGGGGCCGACGACGGCGCAGGCACGCCAAGGCGGCGGTACACACCGCCCTGCCAGGCCTCGGGGTAGGCTGATCGGCCGGTCAGGTAGACCCGTTCGCTGGCCGCGTCGGGGATCTGGCCGTTGACGTAGTGCGTGTCCGTGGTGCTCGTCAGCCAGACACCGGACGGCGTGCGGAAGATGCTGCGCGTGCCAGCCGGCACCGTGGCTACCGACGCCCCGAGGCCCTTGGTGGGCCGGAAGTCCCCGAACCGAAGGTCTAGATTCTGGGCAACCTGCGCGCCCTCGGCCGACAGCCGGCGCGGATCGACTGACGGCGCGATGCCGCCGAAGTTCGTGATCTTGATGACGGCCACGGCTATTCGGCCTTCGTCGCGTCGGCGCGCTCTCGCGGCATCTTGATCCCAGCAGCCAGGGCAAACGCCTTGTAGGCCCTCGCTGCCCTGTCAGCGTTGACGGTCAGTTCGGAGTCCTTCGAGAAGGCCCGATAGAGCACGTAGTCAACCGCCGCATTGGCGTAAAGGTCGGGCGCAGTGAGGTTTCCCGTCACGCTTGAGTAGTCAGAGCCCGGCGCCGGCACGGTCAGCGGCGTCGGGTACTTGGAGAACTCGACATCGACCGGCGTAGTGGCGACAGCAGGCGGGTACACCTCGAACTTCAGCGGCGTTCGGGTGTCGTGCATGAAGTGCTTGATGACCGCCGAGGCCGTCATGGCTCGCCACCCAGGGGCGCTGGCGTCCAGTTCAGCCCGCTCGACCTTGCTGATCGGCAGGCGCGTGCCAGAGCCATTGGATGGGATGTCAATGAGCCTTGCGCACGTCGCTGGGAGCGATTGCTGGAAGCCGGCAACCAGAGCCACGGACTCCACAACCGCATAGGCATCCGGGCGAAACACTGCAAGCTCGCGCTCGAAGTCGATCAGCCACTCCACCAGTTCGTCAGCAGGCCAGCGAACGCCTGTCTTGTCCTTCAGGATCGAGGCCGCTCGCTTGACGACGCTTTGCGCTGTGATGGACATGCTGGGTCAGTCGGCCGTTGACGTGTGACCAGCCACCTTCCCATGACTTCCTTGGAAATCAACCGATGGCCGTGGTGCCCATCACTCCTGTGGCGGCCCTAGGGCGTCGTAGGTGCGCTCGCAGAGCTGTCCGGCGATGCTGGCCTTGGCTGCATAGAGCGCAATTTCTCCCGCAGCTTCATCAATCCAGCCGGACAGCTCTTCGAGCAGATCGGCGGCGGGGTTGGCTGGCGGGCCGCCAGAGGCAGCGGTGGGATTCGCGGCGGGGCAACGGGCGGCGACGGCAAGGTCGCGGGTCCGCTGGCGCAGGCTGACAGCAGCAGCGTCAGCGCGGCGAACGTCGGCTTCGAGAGCCGTGCGTGCATGGTGTTCGGCATCTAGGGCCTCCTGTAGTCGGCTGGCGCGGGCAGCCTCTGTGGCGCGGGCCGCGCGCTCGTCCTTTGCTGCCTGTGCGGCGGCTGCAGCGCGCTCGTCGGCGAGCTCGACTTTCGCCTGCAGCGCGTCGATGCGGGACCACTGCCAGGCAGCGAGCGCCGCGAGCAGGAGGGCCAGAGCAGCGATGGCGCGGGTCATGGGCCGGTGCCCTCGCATTGGGCACGCTCGTCGGCGCGACGCTTGACCAGGCCTGTGCAGCGGTTGGCGGGGTCGCGGCAGTCGCGGCCCTGGAAGTAGTTCCAGCGGTCGAACTGGGCGCAGGCCTCGGCATGCTGGCCGGCGTTGTGCAGCCGCACCATCGTTGACTTGCAGACGGCATCGGCACCCACGTTGTAAGCCAGGGACACCAGCGAGTCGTACTCGCCTTGCGTTAGCTCGGCCGTCACGCAACCCTTCAGCGCGCCCTCAAACCGGCGCACGTCGCGGAGCTTGCGGGCCAGGGCCTGGGGTGGCGTCACGGTCTCGCCGGGCTTGAGCGCCTGGCCGGCGTCGTTTGTCGTCGAGCCAAAGCCGTTGGTCCACTTGTCGCCAGGAAGCGGCTGCACGGCTCTGTCGGTGTAGCCCTCGCGCTGAGCGAGCCCTACAAGCGCTGCGGCGCTGAGCGTCAGCGCACCTATGGCGATGCGGAGCTTACTCATCGTCGCCCATGCCGCTGGCTTGCTCGCGCTGGCGCTCGCGGCGAATGTCGCGTCGCCACTTCCAGACCAGATAGCCGATCTGAAGTAGAAGGAAGATCACACCCAACATGCCCGCCCACCACTCGATGGGCTTGCCGTTCAACCAAATGAGGATGGCGCCTATCGCGGGCAGGGCCTGCAGCGGCTGTGGCAGTTCTGGGCGGTGGTCTGACATAGCGGTTACTCAGAACCAGCGAGTCGCCGACCGGCGCCCGCTCTTTGCAAAGCCGCGCTCAGCCTGGCGGGCGGTCACGGCTTTGGCGTTGATGAACTCGGCTTCGTTGATCCGAGCCGTCGTGGTGTCGGTCCATGGCTTGTTTGCCATCGAGGTGAGCTTGGCGAGCGCGCCATTGGCGATGAACTGCCCGTACTGCTCGAACACTTCGTCTGGGATGGTCGCTGCCGTCAGCGTGGGCTTGAGCGCTACCGTGGCGACGATTGATGCACCAGTTGCCTGCACCGGCTTCACAGCCAGCAGCTTTCGGCCCTGCAGGTACGCGAGCACGCTGCTAGATGCCATGCGGCCAAGTCTTGCGCCGTCCAGGTCAACCTTGACGTTGGCCTCGGTGACGTTGCCGTAGGCGTCCGTGATGACCACGGCCAACAGCTTCTCGATCTGCGAGTCAGTCGGGGCGACCAACGTGAACGCGGTCAGCACCCCATCGCCAACGACTGGCGCTAGGTCAGCCCGCCAGGCCTTCGTGTGTGCGAGGAACTCGATTGCTGCCAGGCGAGCGTGCTGCTCCAGCAGCGGCACTGGGCACGTTGTCGCATACGGCAGGATCAGCGGGCCAAAGCCGTCCCAGTTCATGGGTCATGCTTCCTCGGCGTACTGCCGGTGCGTGATGTAGCGGAGCTGCATGCGCAGCTTCTCGTCGCTCATCGTCTCGGCCTCACTGCGAGCGATGCCACGGCGGTGCGCAAGGGCGCGCAGGGCCTCGCCGGTCAGCTTCTCGGGGTTCTCCCGGTCTGCTGCCGACAAAGGCTCTGCGATGGCTGGCGCAGCGCTCGCCGCCTTCCGCGATGCGGACGCTTTCAGCGCGGCCTTAGCCGCCTTCACGACGTCTGCCGCTCCGGTGGCCTTGGCCTTGCTGCGTGCGTCGGCCATGGCTTAGATCGACGCGACGTTGAGCGTGACGCGGATGATCGTGCCAGCCGCCCAACCAGCGCCCGTGACCTTGAGGCCCCAGCCGACGGCATCGTCGGTCAGGTTTCCAACGGCTGCAGGCGGCTCAGTCGTCACCGACTTCGTGAGGCGCTTCACCGTGGTCGCGTTCATGTCGCCAGCGGCGATGAACTCATTGCCGCAGGTGCGGGCGCCGGACGTGCCGTAGCTGCCGGACAGGTAGCCAAGGTCGAAGGTGGCCGAGGCGCCGGCTGCGGTGTTGTGGACGATGGCATCCACGACGCGCATGGTCGGGTTGATGCCGCCCATTTCGATCACATCGTTGACGGCGACGCCGCCCGTCGGCACGACGAATTCGGCCTGGAGCGGCACCAGGGTGGCCGCTCCATCGATTGCAACGATGGGGCGGCGGGCCGCGACTTGTTTGGACTGGTACAGGGCCATGATTGCTCCTCTGGATGGTGTAGCCCGACCAAAGCCGGGCCTGCGTCGTCTTAGACGGCGGCGGTGAAGGCGTGGTCCACGGAAATCAGGCCGTAGTCCATCGAGTTGAACGCGGTCTTGTCGGCGCCGAAGATCATCTCGAAGAACAAGATGGCGTCGTGCTTGCGGTCGGCGGTGTCCTCGTCGAGCGCGACGGTCATGCCGTCGGCCATGCCCTTGGTGCCGTGGGCGATGAAGCCGGCGTTCGACCCGAGGAACAGCGAGCGCGCAGCCGGGACGTTGGCGCCAGCGCCGTAGTCCGCAAACTTCACGCAGGTCTCCATCTCGTCCACCAGCACGCCATTGAACATGCCAGCGCCGCCCTTGAAGATTTCGCTCTCCTTGCCGATGGCAGTGGTCAGCGCCTTCTGTGCCTCAAACCAGCCCTGGGCGCCCGCGTCATCGCGGATGTCCTGGATGCCTTCCGGGCATGTGGCCAGGCAGAACACCTTCTTGCCGCCCATGGAAATGGGCGCCATCTTCACGGCCTTGTCGGGCTGCCCGCCGAGCATCTTCTTGGACTTGGTGCGCAGCTTGTTGATGGTGCTCAGGGCGAGCACGTCACCAGCAACAAGCGTGTTCTTGACCTTGTCGCCGGCCTTGCCGACAAACAGGTGGGCCGCATCGGGGGCGCGCAGCGCATTCGGGTAGCCAGCGTAGTCGGCTTCCAGGTGCTGGATCTCGGCGCCCACGCCGCGTGCGCCGCTCATGGCGCAGCAGATGATCTCCTCGTACATCTCCTTGATGTAGTCGGTCAGCTTCTCGCGGCCCTGCTTGCGCAGGTTGTAGCCGACGCGGGACTGCTCGATGCGGGCACCGATGTTCACGCCGTGGCGGAACTCGTTGATGCGCATCGTGTGCGCAGCGTGCTGCAGCTTGAACTCGCGGCCTTCCAGCTTCTGGTTTTCGATGATCGGCGCACCGCGCAGCTTGGCGACGAGCGCGGTGACGATCTCGTCAGTCGCGCCCTTCTCGGTGTCGGTCTTCTTGATGATGGCCGAGTAGGAGCCTTCTTCACCAACCAGGCGAGAGAAGTATTGCTCCTTGGCGCTGTCTTGGGCCACGGTAGCGGACCAGGCCTTGCGCTTGTTCGGGTCGGACGGGAGGATGGTGGTACGTGCCATGGTTGCTCCTTGATAGGCACCATGACTCACATCCTGCGAGCCGAATGAAGCTGGGCAGATGCCCAGCGCTTGATCTGGAGGGCTCAGCCCGCCTTGCGAGTTGGCCGATGGACCCTGATGGTCTTGTCGGCCTTCACGCCAAGGCGGACGCGCTGCCCCTCCTTCGCGTTGATCGTCACTGAGATTTCGCCGAAGTCAACCGACACCAGGCGAATTGTTTCGCCAACCTTCACGTCGATCAGATTGAAGCCCGTCGTCGCCACGGCCGGTTGAGTGCTCATGCTCTGTTGCCGCTCGTCAATCGTTCATCAGTTCGGCCTTCTGGCCGGGCGTCAGCTTGGCGAACGCTTCCTCGTAGGCTTGACCGCTGAGGGTGGCGAGCTGCTCCTTCCATCCGCCGCCGCTGTTCGCCATCTCAGCTGCAGGCACGTTTCGCAGCGTCATCGGCCCCTTGCCGTTCTCGCGCGGCTGGGCTGGGGTGGCTACAGGGGCAGGCGCTGGGGCGGATGACTTGATGCCACGGATTGCCAGCACGGCCTTGTGTGCGTCAGCCACGAGCTCATCAAACGTCCGCGCCTCACCATCATGCGCAAGCATCGCCATGGCTGTGTCGAACTGCTTTGCCGCCTTCGGATCGGCGCGGTAATCGACCTCGTTCGCCTTCTTGGCTGCCGCGATGATCTTGTCGATGGCGGCCTCCTGGATCTGCTGGGTACTCTGCACATTGGCTTCGTGCAGGGTCCGCTGGGCCGCCAGACCTTCAAGGGCCTCGGTCACCTCGCCCTCGATGCGGCTGTACTCCTCGGGCTCGATCACGCCATCCATCAAGTCCTTGAGCGCCTTGGCCTTGATCGTGAGCTGCTCGGTTCGCTGGGCCTTCAGGTCGGCCGGGTCGGCGGTCTTGTAGCGCGTCGCGGTGACTGGTTCGGGAGGCTCTTCGTCGGCTGCAATGGCGGCAAGTTGCTCCGGGGTCAGCGCGTCGCCTTCTCCTTCTCCTTCTCCTTCGCCATCACCTTCGCCTTCGGCAATCTCGCTGGCGCCGTCGCCATCGGCGGAGCTATTGTTCTCGTCGTTGGTGGATTCGCCGTCGTCGTTGACGGCGGCCGATGCTTCAGCACCGTCCTCTTCGCCGTCGTCGCCGAATGGGTCTTGACCAGCTGCGATGGCGGCGGCGGTAGCGGCCAGCACTTCGGCTTCAGCCGTCGTGGTGCCAATGGTGGTGTCGGTCTTCATGGTGGTCCTGTTCGGGTGGTGAGAGTGGAATCCGATTCCACCCGTTGGTTACGTGCTTGCTGCCGTGACTCCTGCCACGGCCTGCATCTCCGCGAGCTTCTCTTCGGCGCACTTCTTGGCCGCCTTCAGTCGCTGCGGGTCGGCCTTGATCTCTTGTGCTCGCGCAAGCGTGCGCATGTCCTCTTCAGCGCGCCACTTGGCCTCGTCGTAGTTGCCGATGACGGCGTTGGCTGACTTCTTTTTCGGCATGACTGGATCTCCTGGTTGGTTGAGTGCCACCCATCGGGCTTACCTGCGGAACTGCTACAGGCTGGGTGGCTGCCGGTCTCTTGCACATCAGCAACCCGGGCAGAGCCGGTTAAAAGCTCGCCGCCATTTGCCCCTGGCGGCCCGCGTGCTGGTCGCGGCTCACTGGGGGGCTTAACTACTTGGATGCCTGGCTAATTTGGTAGGGCATCCAGGCGGCGTAGCTCTCGCCCTCATCGGGCTGCTCGTCGCCCTGCAGCAGGCGCACGCCCTGGAGGGTGTTCTGCGTTCCGCTCGGGCCGGTGACGAGGATGTTCACGCGGCGGTCGCCCCACACGTAGACGATGCCGGCATCGCATGGCTGTTGGGCATCAAACACGCCCAGCGCTGCGGCGTGCTCTTCGTTCGGCCAGAAGTGGACGCGGCGGCCCACGGTCGGTGTGATGGCCGGGCCGAGCTCCACCTCGGGAGCCGGTTCGTCCTGGGGCGTTTTGTCAACGATGGCGTCATTCGTGGCCTGCGAATCAATGGTGGTCGATTCGCCTGCGGCATCGGTTTCAGCGCCAGTTGCAGCGCTGGTGTCGTCTTCGATCAAGGTCATGCTCCTTCGGGGGGTTGAATCACGCCATCTGGCGCAACGGTCTCAATGCCTTGGGCCTCGCCATCACCCATGAGGGGCGGTGGCGCGCTGCCGTCGGCGGGTGGTTGCGGTCCCATGCTCGGGTCCACGGTGGCTTGTTCGGCCGGCTGCGGCGGCACGGCCTCGGGCGGGATCACCTCGCCAGAAGCGCCGGCATCCTTGAAGCCAGCGCTTCGCAGCAGCTCATCAGCCACGGGCGTGGCGCCCGGCATCTGCACCAGGGTTTGCGCCGCCTGGGCGCTGATGTAGAGCGCCTCAAGTCGTGACTTCATGGCATCGGCCACGAGCTTTTCGCCCTTGGCCACGGCCTCCTGAATGTCGGCCTGGATCTTGGCCATGGTCGCTTCGTACTGCGCCTTGGCCTGCTCTGCCATCTGCGCCTGAGCCATCTGCTGCTCTGGCGTCAGTTTTCCATCCGGGTCCTGCTGGCCATTGACCGCACGGATGCGGTCCATCAGCGCCTTCTTGCGCGGCAGGTTCGGGTGCATGTCGAACACCACGTCCAGCAGGTTCACCACAACCTGCGGCGCGGCCGAGGCCAGTTGGGTCAGCACTTCCATCAGCGACGCGAAGGCGGACTCGGCATAGCTTTGCTTCCAGGCCTGCTCGCCGACGGTGAAGTGCGCGCGCCGTGCGGTGATGTCGTTCAGATAGGTGCCGTCTGCCTGGGGCTCGTTGATGCGTGTGCGCTCAATCTTGCGGCCTTCGCCAGCGACACGAATCGTCATCGGCGCGCGGACGAACTGCTCTGCCAGACTCAAGGTCAGGTCGCCCTCCATCTGGCGAGCCAGCAAGAGGTTGTCGTACAGCTCGGCGGTCAGCAGCCCGCCCTGCTCTGCCTTTGCGATCACGGCTTTGCCGCTGATGACGTTGGAGTCCTCGCCACGGTTGTCGGCCGTCACGCCGGACGCTGCACGCATTGCGCTCTTGTCGCGTTCGGCAAGCATCAGCTGCTGGGTGGCCGCACCTCCGCTGGGCCGATCCCTGACGCGGTTACCCGAAAGCGCGCCAGACTTGAAGATCGGGATGCCGTCCGGAGCATTGAGCTCATCCCGGATTTCGTCGATGTCCATCGCCTTACCGATGGCATCCTCTTCGATCATGAGTTGATTGCTGGCCGCCTCCATGATGGCCTTGCTCATGCGGTGGTTCAGCGCCTCCTGCGGACCGAGCATGGGTAGGGCGGGGCTGTACGGCAGGCCCGTTCGGCGGTTGATGTAGGCCCAGAGCGGGATGAACGGGAACTGATCGTGATTGAACGGGCTCCACTCCTCGATCAGCGTGTCGTGCTCGGTCATGATCGACACGCGCATCTTGAACGTCACCGGGTCGCCTAGACCGTCGTCGCTGGCCGGCCGCCTCTGCGGCTCACGCGACCAGCACTCAAGCAGCATGACGCGCTTGCGCGGGTTGAACAGCCCAACCGGCTTGGGCGTGATGAAGTCGATCTCGTCGGAGTTCGCGCCGAAGGCATCCAGGCCGCTGATGAGGCCAGAGCCAGACATCCAGGACGTGAAGACGCTGAGTTCGTCGCCCTCCTGGGCGCATCGCTCCAACTCGTCCCGCTTGTCCGGGAAGATCGCCAGCGCCACATCCAGATCCACGATCTTGATGCGGAACAGGTAGCGCGCGTTGCTCAGGTCGCGGCGACGGTCGTTGCTGTCCCACAGGATGTTCCGCCAGCTCTCTGCGCCCACGAAGATCGGCACGCCTGTCCTGTCGCCTCGCAGGCCAACCTCCAGCCAGCCAACGCCGGCCTTGAACATGTCTTCAGCCGCGTAGCTGCGCTCGAACGCAGCCCGATTCACCTCGTCGAGGTACTTGAGCAGCTTGGTCTTGTTGGTGGCGTCGTCTTCCGCCTCGGGGCCGTCGTCTTCGGCCACCACGTAGAAGTCAACCCGACTGCGGCGCTCGGTACCAATCATCCAGTCGATGGCCGGCTTGATCTCGTTGTAGACCACGGGGTTCTGTCCCCGGGCCTTCACGTCGTCGGCATCCTCGCGGGACCACTGCTCTGAGTCATAGGCCGCCTCGCACTTCGCCATCCGAGCACGGTTGGGGCCCTGCTTGGCAGCCTCTGCCACGAACCACGCCTTGCGCTGCTCGTGGCGCTCCTGGGCCGACATGACGACCTCGCGCGGCTGTGCTGCTTGGCGAGCTGCCGCTGCGGTCTTCGTTGGCGTGGCCTTGGGGCGACGCACTCGCTCAGCTACCGCATTCATACGCTGGCCTCATGCAATGTCTTGCCGGTGGACTTGTTCGACGCCACCACGTCCCACATGGCCTGGCCGCGCATCGCTTGGCGCAGCGCCTGCGGTGCGACCGGCATGCCGATCAACTCCGGCGCGAAACGACACACCGTGTCGATCAGCGCATTCAGTGCGTTCTTGTCGTTGATGTCCTTGCCAAGCATGGGCAGAGCCTCGCGGCACTCTCGCTGGCAGTGCTCGCTGACCGATCCAGTGCATTTGTCGTTGCGGTTGAATCCGACGAACGCCGTGATGGCGCGCTCGGAGATCACCCACATGCCTTCGCTGGTGGCGCCGCCCGTGAAGACGTTGGAGGCCGGCCAGATCACCATGCACTTGCGCGTGGCTCGGTGGTTGCCCACCCACTCCAGGCTCACGACGTAGCCTCGGTGCTCGTAGGTCTTCCAGGCGTGCTTGCCGCCGGCCGACCACATGGGCAGGCCGTCTGGGGTGAGGATTGGGCTCAGTTGCATCGTGCTCTTCCCCAGCTCAGCGCCAGGACCTCTTGCGTGACTTGAAACTCTTTGCTGACCCGGCGACATCGCCTGAGCCCTGAAAGTCCTGCGCGTACTGCATCCATGCATCGGCGCCGTGGCTGGCCCAGTTCGGCATGGGCGTTCTGCTCCAGATGCCCTGCTTCTCATTCCACTCGTACTGGTAGCCGTCAAGGCACTTGATGCCCTCGGCGCACTCCACGCGGTCGAACCAGTTGTCCACCGGCAGCGCTGCCCGCATCAGATCGATGCCGGTGCTCTTGATAGCGACTCGTGGCACCACGTACTCGTTTCTCATGCCGGCCTCGACCAGGATGCGTCGCTTCGTCGTGACGCTCTCGCCGAGGATCTCGGTGTCAGCGTCGTGCGGCAGATGGTGGGTTCCCCACTGAAACTCGCCGTGCTCGCGGCGCCACTCTTCCAGGTGCCGCCACCACCAACCCAGGCCCTTGCCGAAGTCGTCGAAATACTTGATCCAGCGGTTCTGCAAGCCCACGCGCTGCATGAGCCAAACTGGGTTGCGCCGCCCCAGCCCGAAGTCCCAGAACGTATGGACGGGGTAGGCTGGGTCCAGTGGAACCGTCGTGATGCGGCCTGCCTCGCGGATGGCCGTCATCTCGTCGCCGAAGACGGCGCCCTCAATGGCCTGCTCGAAGGCCTCACGGGGCGTGCTGGGGTACTCGCGCTTCATGAGGCGCTTCTGCGTCTCTTCCTTCTTCACGTACCACGCGCGCTGTTCCTCGTCGATCTTGAAGTCGGCGCCGTACATCGGCTTGAGCTCTTGCTCCAGCTTGTCGAAATACTTGCGCTTCTCGGGCGGAACGATGACCAGTGCTGGGTCCAGGCGGTAGGCGGCCTTCTTGAACCACGGGTAGAAGTGCAGGCGCCAGTCCAGCGGGGTTTCTGGAGCGCCTTCAGCCTGGCGCTTGATGGCCGCATCCACCAAGTCGAAGAACTCGCCGGCCGCGCCCTCGGCTGTGGACTCCACCACGATGCAGCCGGTTGCTGGCACGGCCTCGAAGGCGCCTGACACGATCTCGGCCGCACGCTCGGGGTACTTGCGGGAAATCTTGCCCAGCTCGGACACGTGCAGCAGCTGCACCGTGCCGCCGCGAGCGCTGGTGCCCACGTAGATCGTCGAGCCGTGCTCGAACTCCATGCCGGTCTTGCTCGTCATGGCCTTGACCGGCAGCGCTGCCTTGAGTTCTTCCGGCAGGCGCTTGTGAGCGAACTCGATCTTGCCGAACAGCTTGCCGGCGTTCGGCAGCGTGTCCGCGATCACCACGCCCGTGTGGTCAGCGTTGAACAGGCCCTGGTCAAGCTCCAGGATTTCCAGCAGCGTCGAGAACCCGAGCTGTCGCGCCTTCAGGATCAGGTTGCGCGGCCAGAGGTTTCGGATGAAGTCGATCTGCTCCTCGTTGGGCTCGAAGCGGATGGCCTTGCCGTGCTCGTCAACGATCCAGTACAGGTTCGAGATGCGCCACTCAAGGTCGCGCCACTGCGGGCCGAGGATGTCGTCCAGCGTGGGCGGGCGCTCCGCGACGACCGCGCTCATCAGTGCTGCACCTTCGGTGCGCTCGCTTGCCGTGGCGTGAACTTCAGCCGGCCGGCGCCTTGGTCATGGATTTCGCTGACGAAAGCCGCGATGGCCTCGGCCAGTTCTGGCCGCTTTTGCTCGTTGTCCTTCTCGTAGGCGCCGAGGATCTTGCCGATGTTCACCAGCGCGGTCATCTTGTCGTGCTGCAGGATGGTCACGCCCTGGGCCGTCAGCTTGACCCCAGCGAACAGCGCCAGGGCCTCGGGCGACAGCTTGCGCGTGTCTGCGAACCATGGGACCGTGTTGCCCTCGCCCATGCACTCCGCGCACTCCGGGTCAGGGTCAATCCAGCGACCCTTTCGATCCGGGTCGGAAGGCCAGCAGCTCGCGCAGGCCACGCACCGCATCTGCGTCAACTCGTTGGGGTTCGCCCGCACGATGGCGAGGAACTCGGCCAGGAGCTGGTCGCGCGTCATCTCGTGTTGTTGTGCCAAGCGCTGGCGTTCTGCGGCAATTCGGGCCGCGACCCTGGGCTTTCTGATCAACACGCTGGCGTAGGACGCCGCCGCATCAGGCTTGCATCCAGGGTGCGTGAAGATCCATGCAGCCGTGCCGTTCAGGCCGTTGCGCAAATACTCGGTGATGAACGCCTCTTCCAGCGGTGTGGTGGCTGGGATCGGCTGGCTGGGGTCTGCCGCAGCCTGGCGGGTGAGTAGTTGCTCGCTGAACTTGGCTGGCGTCTGTGCCGGCTTGGAGGTGTGGGTAGCCTTCGGCGCGACGGTGCGCGGCTTCGCCTTCTCTCCTTGGGTGGAATCGGATTCCACTTGCTCGGCGGCCAGGCGCGCAAGCTCGGCCTTCACTCCGGGGTCTTTCAGGAGGCGGCTGCCGGCCTGCTGCGCGGTCTTGGCGCTGTATCCGGCCTTGATCGCGGCACGGGTGGCGTTGCGCTCCTGGTGGTATGCCAGGGCGAACGCCTGCTTCTTGATCGACAAGCCACCCGCAGGGCTTGCGCCGCTGTCGTCGGGGGTGTTGTTGCCGTCGGTCATGGCTGTTGTGGCTGTTGTGGCTGTTGTGGCTGTTGTGGTTTGTGGTGCTGTTCTGTTGTGGCCGTCAGCATCCCGCGCGTTTCTTGGAAATCAACCGATCCAGCGAAGGGGCGAAAAAAAGCCCGCTCAGTGGCGGGCTTTTGGTTGGCTCAGGGCGTTCGCTTACGGGGCTTCGCTGAAGTCCACGATGAACTTCTGTCCGTGCCTGAAGCGGCCGAACAGGTCCGGGTTGGCGATGTTGATGCTCAGGAGGGCGCCGGGCGACCATCGTGCGAGGGCGTGCAGGTCAGCGGACATCTTCTCGGTCTCGGCGTCCAGAGCGGCCCAGTCCAACCCAGCGGCAACCGTGGTGGTCCAGGCCATGGCCTTGACGCGCTCCATCTCGATCAAGCGGAATTGCGCGGCTAGCACCTCGCGGACGATGGTCGGCGTTTCTGGGTGCACAAGCGCCACCGGTCGGCAGTCCTGCTCGTCCGCGAGTTCAAGGTGCTCTCGATTGGTCATGCTGGCTTGCCCCATTCGATCTCCACGCCCCACGGCCCGCGCCTCTGCGCGTACTCGTAGCGCACGAGGTGGCGGTGCCTGTCATCCACACCCAACCACTCCGCAATCTGGTCGCGCACACCCTTGAGCGCGCCTGGCAGGTTGTCGTCGTCCAGGCCATTGCTGGGGGCCACACGGGTGAGAAGCACGACACAGGGCGGCTGAGGCTTGGTGGCCTTGTCCGGGCGCATGGCGATCAGCAGCGCCCAGGCCGTGGCTTCTCGCTCGGCCTTGACGCGGCGGCTGCGCGCTCTCCAGTGCTCTCGGGCATTCATGCCGGGCACGGTGCGGATTGGCACGAAGATCACCGCGCGGCCTTTCGACGGATGTTGTATGCCCTCACCATGGCCTCATGGATGCGCTTTGCACCTTCCAGTCCTTGCCGCTCGATGTAGAAAGGCTTCACGCGTTCGATGCGCTCGCGGCACAGCTTCAGTGGCAGCTCGTTCATCATCTTCACCTCGAAAGCCAGGAGGTCCGGGAGGTCATTTGTGCGCCTCGTGCTCATCCATTCAGCGCCCGCTGTGTCGCTGCCGTCGCTGCCAGTTCCCACTCCCGCCTCTCCAGCTTGGGCCTGAGCCCGCCTTGGTCGTGCAGCGAGTGGCAGCCCCGGACGCCCGGCCGGTCGGCGCAGAGCGGGAAGCACAGACGGTCGTCCGTCTTCATGCCTGCGCCCTTGCCGTAGTTCGGGTGCGCGGCCTGGCTGTAGCCTTCGACGCTGCAGTTGATGCATGGCAGGCTGGCCACCAGGCGGCGGTAGGACTCCGAGCGCTCCGGGGCCTCCTTAGGCACACTCACGACGGCACGCGCGGGGCCAGCGACGGCAACAGCCACAGCGCGCGGCCTGGGCGTATAGCCCTCGATCTGCTTCGCCGGGCGCCGAGGTGGCAGCTTGGACTTGAAACCGCTGCGCTTCATGATGCGTCCCACCAATCGGCCTTGCGCATCCGCTTCGTCATGCCATGCTCGAACATCAGGTGCGTTCCATAGTCGTGACAGACCAGCCATTCGGTGTCGGGCTTGCCGTTCTTGCCCTCGGCCTTGACCATTCCGTAGTTCGTGCGCTTGAAGTCGCACAGAAACGCCGGCATACGATCTAGAAATTCGGCCGGCGCAGGCGGTCGCGTGCGCTCCATCACCAGCACGCGCCCGTTGGGGCTTATCCAGCGGCAGGCCGCGAACCAGCGCGAGACCTTGGTGTCGCGCACCCGCTGCCATGTCTCCCACTCAACGACGTTCTGGAATCGGTGGGGGTCTTTCTCGATCTTGATGACGCAATCAGGCAGCAGGCGACTGGTGAACACGTCTCGGCTCATGCCGTAGCCGATCCGCTCATCGCACAGCAGGTTGAATGCGTCTTCGTGGATGTGGCTGTACTCGCTCATCGGTCGAATCCCATGACCCGCTCGACGTGGGCGCGCAGGTCGGCCTCGGTGAGCTTGGTGTGGCTGAGGATCTTGGACAGGACGGCGTTGATCGTGGCGCTGTAGAACGTCTCGAACTGCTCGTCGTTCATACGCGCCCAGCTCAGGCTGTCGGCCTCGACGCGCATCTCGCCCTTGACCGTCCATACCGGGTGGAAGCGCCCGGCCAAAATCGTGAGGTCTTTCCTGAAGCGCTCGAACGACGGCTGTACCTCTTGGCCACGGTACTGCTGCTCAGGCATCGTCTCGGCCCACAAGCCAAAGGCGTACTGCGCCAGCGCCCACCACTTGCGCCGGAACTTGGCGTTCGTCTCCTGGGTCACGGTCACACGAACAGAGGCGCCGGCCTTCAGCTTCGTCAGCTTGGCGGCCTCCTCGTCGCTTTCCGGGGCGAATCCCCCTGGTACTCGGCGGCACAGGACTTCCATCACTGCACCGTCGCCGCAGCGTCGATCTCGGCCCAGGTCGCCGCGCGCTGCTCCTGCAGTTGGCGCAGCACCGAAGCATCCAGTTCATCAGCCATGTGGCGCGGTGCTGCAGCCATCATCACACCCAGGGCGGCAGTGAGCGCCGAGACCAGCGAGGCGGGCTCAATGCCGGCCTCCAACAGGCCGCTCGTCGCCGCCGACAGGGCCTGTGTCGCAATGTTCGCTTCGGCATCCAGTTCGTCGCTTGCTTTCATGTCCATGGTTGATCTCTCCAAAAGCCACTTCGTTCAACACTGATCAGCTTGTTATGACCCTGAGCGGACAGACCCAGCCATCCTTGGTGGGCCTTCACATGACCCCTCACGGCTCATGACCCGGCAGCCGTTCGACGCTAGAGCGCTACCTTCGCCACTCCGTTTCCCCCTGCTTCCGCGTCTCCCTCCCAGTGGGGTTTCGTGTCCTGCGCGCTGGTGCATGTGTCAGCGTCCACGCAGGGCATCGAGGCTGCGCTACGGCGGCACCGCTTCGGCGACCAAGGTCGGCTCAGCCACCCTCGCCCGCATCACAAGCGCGCAGACGGCCATCAGCCCCTCTTTGACGTGGAGGTCGTTGGCGTCCATGCCTTCCACTGCCGGCGCCGCCCATCCCAGGCCTGTGGCGATGGCGGCGCGCTGACCTGCCTCGCCGGGGTTCTGCGCTGCCTTTGCCGGGTCTCGCTGCGGCGGGTCGTTGTCAGCGATCACGTAGCGCCGGCCGCTCGTTCGCTCAGCCGCCACGATCAGGTTGTGCGCGCTGAAGCACACCAGCACGCTGGCGCTCAGCCTCATCTGCTTCACCGCCGCCTCGACGCTCAGGCCCGTGGCGTAGCCCTCTACCAGCACCTGCTCCTGCGCTTGTGACGTCCCAAGGCGCAAGCAGGCTCCGCCTGAGCGCATGCCGTACAGGTACTTCTTCTCCCAGCGCAGCTCTTCCGGTAGCCACCTCACGATCTGCGCGCCAATCAGCTCGTTCGAGCGCACGTCACGCATCGGAATGAACAACTCGCCGTCGGGCAGGACCAGGCCCTGGGCCGTCTTGAAGCCCTTGCGGTACAGGTAGTCGTGTTCCTTGGGCCTAGCCAGCGACAGCAGCCGTGCCGCCCATTCGGCGGCCTTGCGGTGCAAGATGGCCTGTTCGTCGCGCAAAGCTTGGCGCTTGGCATCTCGCCGGGCCCGCTCCTGAGGCGTCAGTTCGCGGGCATTGGGGTCGTTGAATGCAATCGCCCTGCCCTCGCCATCCCAGGCCCACACAAAGCCGCCCCGGCCGTCCCACACGTAGGCGCCGTTCTTAGATCTCGGGTGGTCAGTCGTCCCGCAACGGCGCAGCTTGCCGGAGTCATCCAACTTGCTGGCGTCGATTTCGACGCCGTGAACTCGCGCGAAGGCGATGAAGGCCTGACTCATCAGACCGTCCCAAGCACCCAGGCAAGCAACTCGCGCTCAGCACTACCCAAGGGCGACTCATCATGCCGGGCCTGCACTTCCGCGCGGCTGCGCATCTTGGGCGGGGTGGTCGTGCCCAACACCGCGCGCTGCGCTCGCGCCTTGGCGTGGCCCTTCGTGCTGGCGCCTGCTGCCTTGAGCTCTGCCACCTTTGTGCGCTGTTGCTCCGGCGGCAGTTTCGCCAGCTTCTTCGCATGGGTGACGCCGATCTCGCCGGCCTCTACAGCCTTGCGCACCGCTGCTGGCGCGTCCAGCAGCGCCAACGTGTGCTTCACGGTGGCCGTGCTGCAGCCGAACAGGATGGCGATAGCGTCATGGCTGCGCCCACGCTCAACGAAGCGCTGCATCTTGCGCGCCCGGCCAACCGGCGTATCGCTCTCGCGCAATTCGTTCTCGGACACCATGACGCCGGCCAGGCCATCCGAATCCGTGCGGCGAGCGACGCCCGGAACCTGCACAGGCTCTTCGCCCCGCTCGCGCAGGCGTCGGTTCGCCTCTCTGGCGTTGATGACGCGCCCGCGCCCGGCTACCACCAGCGTCTGGCCCGACTCCGGGTCCTTCGTGATGACGATGGGCGTGTGGACGCCGAGCGCCATGATGTTCAGAACCATCGGCTCGCTGAACGGCCGCAGCGCTCGCTCGTCATACAGCGAATGCTTCGGGTCGGTGACAAGGGTCAGCTTGTCCGGATCGAAGAACAGAACATTGCTCTTTCCCTCTGCGCCATACGCTTCAATGGAGTTCTTTGCCATGTGAATCTCTCGTGTTCAGTGGTGAGTTCGGTTCACGCCGCTTGCGTCTGAGCGGCGCGAAATGCAATCTGCTTCTCGCGGATCTTGTTGAGCACCGGCCTGGAGATGGGCACGTTGTGCGTGCGCTCGTAGCTGAGGCCATCCGGCCACTTGCCGACGATGTGCTTGAACAGGTGTGCAGCCCGGCCCTTGGCTGTTTCTGGGTTGCCGTGGCCGCGCGCATAGCTCACGACCTGGGCATACAGGTGGGCGTGGTTGTCGGCCAGCTTCTGCTTGCCAATGACGACTTCTCGCATGTGCCCCGGGATGGCTTCAATGCCGGCAGCAGGTACCACCTCGAAGCCGCAAGACACGCACCGCCGTCCCATCGGCTTGTAGCCGCAGGCCGGGCACTTCTTGGGCTCGCGGTCCTTGTCGTCCTTGCGAATCGCCTTATCCAGCTTCTCGCCGGAATCGAGCGCGTCCAGGCCGTTGAAGAAGATGTCGGCGTAGTCGTCGGCGAACCGGATGATGTTCCCCGAGTGATCGAGCAGGACGCAGTCCGTCTTGCCTGTGCCCGGGCTCGACCTCAGGCCACGGCCCCACATCTGGATTGCCGTGCTCAGGCTCTTTCGCAAGGGTCGGCAGTCCACCACACAGGACACGTCTGGCACGTCGAAGCCTTTTGCAAGGGCCTCCACCGAGATCAGCACGCGCAGCGGGGTGTCTGGCTTTTTGTACTCAGCCAGGATGCTCTTGCGCTCCTCCTCAGTCGTCTCCGAAGTGAAGAGCTGAGCCATCACCCCCGCCTCGTTGAACGACTTGCACAACTCAGCGCAGTGCGCAATGGTGGAGCCGAACACGATGGTCTTGCGGCCCTCGCCGTGCTGGAGCCACTCCGCCACCACGTCCCCGACAATCTCCATACCGCGCTCACCGGCTGCGGCGTCAGTCCATTCGCCGCCCGAGGTGGCGGCGCCATCCATGTTGATGGGGTGGCACGACTTGACCCGCATCGGCACAAGCACACCCGATTCCGTCAGCTCATGCATCGTGGCCGCGTTCACGAGGTTGCTGAAGAGCTTGCCCAGGCCAGCGCTGAAAGGGGTCGCCGAGAGGCCAATGACCTTGGCCTCGCATGTCTGGATGTAGTCCACCCACACCGCGAGCTGTGTGTGCGCCTCGTCCACGATGATCACGTCGGCCTTGGGCCACTCGCGCCTGGCCAGGGTTTGTGCGCTGGCGATCTGGAACGGCATGCTCGGGTCGTAGCGCCAGTGGCTCGCCATCAACACCGCGTGGGCACTCAGGCCGTAGCCATCAGCCGTCTGGCTCGTCTGATCGATCAGCGTGCGGCGGTCGGCGATGAATAGCGCACGCTTTCCGCGCACCAGGGCTTCATGCGCGATGCGCAGACCCAGGTACGTTTTTCCTGAACCGGTGGGGCTCATCAGCATCTGGCAGCGGTGGCCGGCCTTGGCGCCCTCGCGCAGCGAGTGGTGTGCCCGGTCCTGGAACGGCCGGGGCGGCGGGAAAGTGGTTGCCGAATAGTTCGGCGTGTCACGCTCGAACAGGTCAGCATTCATGCAGCGACTCCAGCGGCTTGCAGGGCCTTCTCAAACTTTTCGGCCTTGCTTTTCCAGCCCTTCATGAGCCGGATGGCTGTGTTCTTCTCGCCCATCAGCCCGTTCACCCGTTCCCTGAGTCCGCCAATTTCGAGACGCAGCCGCTTGTTCTCAGCCAGGGCTGTAGCCAACTTGTCGTCAGCCTCGAACACCGCCGCCATCGACGTGTTATCCGCCAAGAGTTCAGCCGCCAACTGCTCCAGCTCAGCGATTCGACCCGCTTGCTGGTCGCCCTTTGGAGTGGAATCCGATTCCACTTTCGAGGTCGTCTCGGTGGGCTCGCGAGTGGAATCCGATTCCACGTTGGCAGCCGGTGCGGGCGCGTCCGGCACAGCAGATACCGGCTCGGGGGCTTGCTGGGCCGGCTTGACTTTGGTCGCGGTCTTGGCGGCAGATGCGTCGCGCGCTTGAGCCTGCCGATCCTTTGTCTCGGGATTGCGGATGGCCGCAACGAAGGGGTGCGACACGCCGACGTGCTTGGCAATCGCCCGGTCGCTCCAGTCCGCGAAGTCGGCCAGCATGCCGGCCACGGCTTTTCGCTTGTCCTCGTTCGTGCGTCGCAGCCCGTGCGTCTTGTTGGCGCCGTAGGCACAGAATCTGGCGTCCCGCAGCGTGCCGGTGCGTACCTCGCACTCAATCGTCCGTGCGCCGATCTTGCGGTACGCGTGGTAACGGTGGAAGCCGTCGGCGAGGTAATGCTTCGCGCCATCGAAGATGACGATGGCAGGCGGCAGCGCTTCGCCCTCTGTCAACGCCTCGGCGTACTCGTCCACCGTGGCGGCGTTGATCTCGACGCGGGCTTGCGTACCCCCGTCGATGCTGATATCCCCGATGGGGAGGTGCTTGATCGTCATGCGGTTTCCTTGGCCCCCTGCTTCGGCTTGGGCGCGAGCAGATCAATCAAGTAGCGGGGGCTGCAACGCCCCTGATGGCTCATCCGCGCGGCGTGGCTGTCGTCGCAGTCCTCGCAGATGGAAAAGTTCGGGTTGAATCTCGCCGGCTGGCCCGCCTCGATCAGCAGAGGCCCCGGTCGGTGTCCGTCGCGCTGGTCGATGGCGCAGGCAACGACATACTCCACCCACTGATCTCGCGTCGAGAAGCATGGCGGCGCCACGGGCGCCAGTTGCGCCACCTGTGCGGCGCGTCCATGTCGCTTATCGGTCGTCATGCAGCCGAGGTCCATTCAGGGCCAATTCCGGCCGCCGCTCGCAGTTGGTTCGAGTGCATCCTTTCCGCACCCTCAACCCCATAGAGACGCACGATGACCAACGACCGCAAGAGATCCGACTCGTTCAAGCCCAGCGCATGCGCCAGAGAGACGAACTCGTCCTTGACGCAATCCGGCACCTTGGTCTTGAGTTCGGCCGTGGCCTTGCCCATGCGGGCCGGAAGCCCGGTCGATCTTGAGAAATTGGCCCGCCCCGTGTCGTGGGAGGCTGCCGCCGTGGGCAGGCTCTGGGCAAGGTGCTGCGACAGGGTTGCTGACGAGCTATCCGCATCGGCGGACGCTGTCCGTGCGGCCGGCGCGCTGTCGGCGTGGTCCGCGTCGCAGTGATCGCGTTCGACGCCCGTCATGCTTGTGCCGCCTCTTTGCTGCTCGGGGCGGGGAGTTCGGGCCAGATCAGCCAGTAGTCGCGCGGAAACAATTCGGCGCGCGTTGCAATGCCTCGCTGCTCCGCGACCGGAGCCAGCCGCATCAATTTGTCGTCAGGAATGCGCCCCGACTCCTTCCAGCCCGACACCGAAGGTGGCTTGATGTTGCAGAGGGCTGCTACGGCGAACGTGCCGCCGAGGGCGTCGATGAGGTCGAGGTGGGTCATCACGGCCCAATGTTAGGAGTAGCTATGAACGTCGTCAATAGCTACTCCTTCGATTCTTGCGGCTAGGCTTTCCTAATGCAAACCCTGGGTGAGCGGCTCCGCGTAGCCATGTCAAGCGCTGGCGTCAGCCAAGCCGACCTAGCGCGCGCAGTGGGTGTCAAGCCTCCCAGCGTCAATGGATGGTTGAGCGGCAAGGCCAAGTTCCTGCGTGGCGAAAATCTGCTCAAGGCCGCCGCAAAGCTGGGCGTCAGCGCAAAGTGGCTCGCCGAAGGCTTGGGGCCGATGGCTGCCGACTCAACCGACACGGCGCAAGCCCCGCCGCCCCAAGCTATCGACTGGCGAGCCCTGGCCTACGCAGAGGCCAAGCTGGTCCCAGAGTCCGACGCCCGCGAGTTCCTGTTGACCTTTCTGGGCCTGGTGGATGAGCGGGTGCAGGCCCGCCAGCGGTTGCACGACCTAGGCTCCCCGGCAACTGTTCACGGCCGCGCCCGCCCACGGTAATGCACGTCACGAGTGACCGCACCATTTAGAAATTTAGTAGGACTAGCTATTGACCCAGATCGTAGCTAGTCCTAATATCCATCCCGAGCCCCAAGACAACCGCAACGCGGGGGGCAGCGAGCAGCGGGATGACCCTCCAAGCAAACGACGACCGACGCCAAGCGCTGCGCCAGCGCCTTGACTCAGCCAAGGCTGACCTGGCCGCCAAGCGGCAAGAGGTCAGCCACTACCGCGACCAGGCTGACACCAACCACGCGCTGGCTGCCGAGCAGGAACTGCCTGCCAACGTCACGCATTACAACCATCGAGCCCTGGGCTGGCGCCTCAAGGCGATGGCAGCGGAACGCGAGTGCACCGACATCGCTGGCCGCGTGAGCCTGCTGGAGATGATGCTGGCCGACCCCGACTCGCCGGGTGCGGTGGCGCTCGATCCGAAAGCGGTCGCGGCCGTGGATGAGTGCGCTGGGGTGACAGCGTGAGCGCCGCCACCAAACCCCAAGGCCTGTGCCCAGCTGGCGCAGAAATCTTCGCCCGCGTCGTCGATGCTATGCAGGGCGCCGAAGAGCCCGGTGGTCCCGAAGGTGCCGACTACATGGCGCTCATGTCGGCAATCAGCGCAGAGGCCGCGAGTCGCGGCAAGGCCTTCGCCGAAGCGAACTGGGAGCGGGCATGAGCACCGACCATTTCGGCCCTGGTGCCGCGCCGCCCCCAGAGCCTCAGCGCGTGCCCGAGTACCCATGGCTTGATCTCGCCTGTGCCGCTGTGCTCGGGCTCACCGTGGTGTCGCTGCTGCGAGTTGCCTTGCTCGCTCTCGATGCCATTGCCGCATGGGTCGCACGATGAGCCAGCAACAAGGCCGCCGCATGTCCGCCGTCGAGCGTCGCGGCCATGCCGCCCTCGAAATCTTCTGCATCGCTGGCGTGTGTGTCTTTGCCGGGATCGGCGTCGCAAGGCTCCTGGCCCCCTACCTCCCAAGCTGAGGCGCCAAGCGGCTCAGCCACTCCCAACCAAAAAGGAGTCCTCATGATTGATGTTGACGTGCTTGACGCGCCCACGCGCACCCCCACTCCAGCTGCGCAGTCGGCCCCAGGGGCTAGCGCCCTGGCCCTGCTGAACCCTGACGGCTTGATCGCTACGGCCGTCCAGCGCGGCGACAGCATCGAGGTGCTGACCAAGCTGATGGACTTGAAGGACCGCTACGACGCCAAGGTGTCGCTCGCCGCCTTCAATGCCGCCTTCGCCGCGTTCAAGGCTGAGGCCGTCGTCCTGATCCGCAACAAGCTGATTGCCGACGGCCCGCTCAAGGGCAAGAAGCACGCCGAACTGAGCGACGCCGTGAACGCTGCGACGCCCGCCCTGTCCAAGCATGGCCTGTCCGTGTCATGGAAGCTCACAAAGGATGAGCGCGACTGGATGGAGGTCACCTGCACCGTGCGCCACGTCGGCGGCTACAGCGAATCCGTTTCGATGGGTGGCGCCCCCGACACCGGCCCTGGCCGCAACGCCATTCAGGCACGCGGCAGCGTCAAGACCTACCTGGAGCGCTACACCTATACCGCCATCCTCGGCCTGGCAGCGCAGGATGCCGATGATGATGGCGCTGGCGGTGCTGGCACTCCTGGCCCCGAGACAGCGCTGATGACGCGCCTGATCGGCGAGGCGCAAGCCACCGCTACCGATGCCGAGGCCGCAGCCTTCTGGAAGGCCAATAACAAGCAGCTGGCCGAGTGGCCCTATGCCTTCGAGAAGTTCAAGGCCGCCGTCGTTGCCCACCGCAAGGCCCTGAAGAATGGCGGTGCAGCATGAGCGGCCCCACTGTTGCCCAGATGCTGGGCCTGCCCGCTGACTGGATCGTCAGCATGGCGCCGCAGGGCACCGAGGAGTGGTTGAACGCCCGCCGTGGCGTCATCACCGGCAGCATGGCAAAGGTCGCCCGCGACAAGCTCAAGAGCGGCGAGCCAACCAAGGCCGCCATCACCTACGCCCGCGACACCGCCCGCGCCCGTGCTGGCGCTGGCGACGGCGAAGAGGTGTTCCAGAACGCCGCCATGCGCTTCGGCTCCGAGCAAGAGGCATTCGCCCGACGCGCCTACGAAATTCGCACCGGCTACATGGTCGAGGCCGCTGGCTTTGTCTGCACGCCTGATCGCAAGTTCGGTGTGTCGGTGGATGGGCTGGTCTACGACGAGCCCGGCCAACGCGGCGGCGTCGAAATCAAGACCATCGTCAGCAGCAACGTGTTGTTCGAGACCGTCATCGGCGGCGACATCAGTGCCTATGTTGACCAGTGCGACCTGAACGTGTGGGCATGGAATCTCGACTGGATCGACCTGTGCCTGTGGGTGCCCGATCTTCCGGCCGCTGACAAGCGCCTAACCGTCATCCGCATCGAGCGCGATCAAGACCGCATCGACGCGCTGCTGATGGATCTAGTCGCTGTGGACAAGCGCGTCGAGCTCTACGTCACCGAGTTGCTGGCATTCATGGGCGCCACCGCTCCGCAAGCCGAGCCCACCCCCGACAGCCCGCCCTGGGTCGAAGTCGCCACCCCTACCGAAAAGCCCGCCGCCGTCCGCGTCGAGTTGTCTGAACCCGCTTTCTGAAAGCCCACACCATGAGTGCCATCCTCGACTTCCCCAAGATTGAAGCCCCTCCCCTTGCCGTGGCGCCCGCGCCGGCTCCCGCCGCCGTGGTCGCGCCAGCAGCCGCCCTGCCGCCCACCATCAAGGAAACCGTCCTCGCCCAGTTCAAAGAGGCGGAAACCGCCGTCATTGCGCTGGCCGAGAAGTACCGCGACGTGGCCTACGACGTGTCCACCACCAGGGGCATGAATGAGGCCAAGGCCGCCCGCCTGGATCTGCGCGAGAACGGCCGCTTCCTGGTGCAGCGCGCCGAGAAGGCAGTCAAGGCCGACGTGAACGACCTGAAGCGCGTCATGGCCGAGGAGGTGGATCGCATCGTCGGTCTGGTGCTGCCTGTTGAAGAGGCCATCGACGCCCAGATCAAAGCCGAGGAAGACCGCAAGGCTGCCGCCAAGGCCGAGCGTGAGCGCATCGAGAGCGAGCGCGTGGCCACGCATCAAGCCGGCATTGCCAAGATTCGCGCCTATCTGACCCGCTGCCAGGAGCCCGGCATGACCGCCGAGCGCATCCTCACGGGCATCCAGTTGCTGGCGGTGGTGACCTTCGGGCCCGAGTGGCAAGACTTCGCTGAACGGGCAAAGACCGCACAGGACGAGACGCTGGCCGCGATGCGCGCCCTACACACGCAGGCCCAGGAACACGAAGCCGCCGCCGCTGCGGCCGAGGCGCAGCGCGTTGAGAACGAGCGCATTGCCGCTGAGTTGGCCGCCCGACAGGCCGAACTGGATGCCCAAGCGGCCGAGCTTGCCGAGCGCGAGCGGGCCGCCAACAACGAGCGCGACCGCATCGAATGCCTCAAGGGCGATGTGGCCCGCATCCATGGCTTCGCAGCCACGCTTGAAGGCGACCACAACCGCCCCGCGAGCGAAATCGCCGAGGCCATCGCCACGCTGGAACAACTGGACGTGAGCGAAGCCACCTTCCAGGAGTTCGCCACCATGGCAGCCGATGCCCGGCGCCTCGTGCTGGCTGCGCTGCTGGAGGCCAAGGATGCGGCCGAGGCCCGAGAAGCATCACAGAACTCTGAAGGGCAGAACTCGCAACAGGTTTTGAAGGCAGAGGCGTCCTCCCCGCCCGACGCTACCGACCGCGAGACCTCTGCTGACGCAAGCCCGGGCGTCGGCCCTATGGGCGCTGAGCAACCCGCCGACGCGGGCCTCGCTGAGGTTGCGGCAACGGCACGCAGCAATGCGCTGGGCCGCATGGGCGCCAGCATCGCGCCCGAAGTGGAATCCGATTCCACCCCAGCCGGCGACCTGTTCGGCGCCGCCCCCGCACCGGCACTGGCCACCGTCCCCCTGGATGTCGCGCTCGCTGATTGCCGCGAGGCACTGCGCGAGGCCCTGCTGATCGTCCAAACCCTGGTCAACGACATGGACCAAACCGGCGCCAACAGCAAGCGCGCCGCCGACATCCTCGCCCGCGTCTCCAGCCTGCGCGCCCTCGGCGGCATCTGAACACCCCCACCCTCAAGAAAGAGAACCATGAACGCATTTGGCCTGGCCCGCATCGGCCGCGACTGTGAACTCCGCGACGCTGGCAACAGCGTGGTCACCAACATCGCCCTGGCCTTCAGCGGCCGCGCGAGGGGCGAGAAGGTCACAACCTGGGTTGAAGGCGCCCTGTTCGGCAAGCGTGCCGAGGCCCTGGTTCAGTACCTGCGCAAGGGCAAGTCGGTGTCGGTGACGCTGAACAACCTCCGCGAAGACAAGTACACCAAGCAGGACGGGACCGTCACCACCAAGCTGATTGGCGATGTCATCGACATTGAGCTGTGCCCCGACGGTACGCAGCAGGCCCAGGCAGCGCCACCCCCTGCGCCCCGCCCCTCCCCGCGCCCGGCGCCGGCGCCAACCGGCTTTGACGACATGGACGACGACATCCCGTTTTAGGCGTCACCTTTTCCGGGCGATACCAGCAGAGCGGCCGACCTCCTCCCTCCCATCCCTCGTTGCCGCGCTGCGCCGGACAACCGGCCGCCCTCTTTCTTTTCACCACCCACCAAAGGATCACTGATGAAAGCTCTGACCATTGTCGCCCTCTCAATCTTGATGCTCGCCGCGTGCGGCAAGAAGGAAGAGGTCTCTTCCTTTGCGACTGTTGAAGAACAGCGCGCGCAGGGCCGCGCGAATGCCTATGTGGTAGCCGCCGAGTACCAGCGGCAGAACCCCCGCCTTCTGGGCTGGGAGGCCATCGTGAAGGCCGATTCGTCGCACACCTCCAACTGCCCTCAAGGCGATGGCTGGGCTGAAGTCGTCTTCATGCGAACCGAGCGCGCGGATGGCAGCACAAAGAACCTCCAGGTCGAGAAGGCCACGGTGATGTGCAGCACGGTATCTGTGAACGAAGGATGCGTGATGGTCGCTCCGGTGGACAACTGGACCAAGCACCCAAAGAAAACGATGGACGGCACTTGCGGCAACACCAATGAGGTGCCCATGCCTCTCCCCAAGGTCGCGGGGGCCAAGTGACAGCAGTCGGCCTTTTCGCTGGCCGTGGCGATGTCGTTCTCGCCATGGGCCTTGCTGTGCTTGTTGGCGCGTGGATCGGCTGGAAGCTTCGCGGGATTTGCGAACGGTTCAAGCGCCACCCTCAGTAACCAATCACCGGCCCTGCGCCTCTGGGGGATCCCGGGGGAGATCACGCAGGGCCACCCTTCACGCCACAACATGACCACCATCACCACCCGCCAACACGTCCGCGAAGCCGTGTCCCGCGCGCTCGCCTTGCACCCAGACCGCGAAGCCGCCATTGCTGCCGTGGCCCAGGCCTTGGGGCTTGACGTTGAGGCGGTGCTGGAGTGCCTGGAGCAAGAAGAGCAGCCGGCGTGACCGCCCCAGCCAATTCAATCCCCTCCGCGAGCACATCGACATGAGCAACGACCCGAAATGCTTCTCCTGCGC
>CALMQC010000123.1 GCA_937871895.1 uncultured Roseateles sp.
TGGAACGTCGCATCGCCGGCCTGAGCGGCCGCAAGCCGGCGCGCGGCAGCGCCTGGCAGGGGCCGGCCGTGGTGCTGGCGCTGCCCGGCCAATGGGCGGCCCTGCAACCGCTCGACGCCGATTTGAAAGCACTCCGAGAAGGTGGCTATCTGCTGCGCACGATGACCGCAGGCGGCCAGCGCGTGACCGTGATCGGCGCGGCCAGCGAGCGTGGCTTGCTCTACGGCAGCTTTGCCTGGCTGCGTGCGCTGCAGACCGGCGCCGACCTCGCCCGGCTGGATCAGCGCGCCGAGCCCAAGGTGGCGTGGCGCATGCTGAACCACTGGGACAACCTGGACCGCACCGTCGAGCGCGGCTACGCCGGACAGTCGATCTGGAACTGGTGGGAGCTGCCCGACATGCGCAGCACCCGCTACCGCGACTACGCGCGCGCCAATGCCTCGCTGGGCATCAACGGCGTGGTGCTCAACAACGTCAACAGCAAGCCCGAGGTGCTGGCCAGCAGCTGGCTGCCCAAGGTCGCCGCCATTGCCGAGGAGCTGCGGCCCTATGGCCAGAAGGTCTTCCTGTCGGTGCGCTTCTCGTCGCCCAAGGAGCTGGGCGGCCTCGCCAACTCGGACCCTGCCAACCCGGCCGTGCGCGCCTGGTGGCAGGCCAAGGTCGATGAGGTCTACCGCCTGATCCCGGACTTCGGTGGCTTCCTCGTCAAGGCCAACTCCGAAGGCCAGCCCGGGCCGCATGACTACGGCCGCTCGCACGCCGAAGGCGCGGCGCCGATGGCCGATGCGCTGCGCCCGCACGGCGGCTTGTTGATCTGGCGCGCCTTCGTCTACTCGGAGGCCGACGCCACCGACCGTGCCAAGCAGGCCTACCAGCAGTTCGTGCCCTGGGACGGCCAGTTTGCGAGCAATGTGGTGGTGCAGGTCAAGAACGGTGCCATCGACTTCCAGCCGCGCGAGCCCTTCCACCCGATGTTCGGCGCCATGCCCAAGACCCAGCTCGGCATGGAGTTCCAGATCACCAAGGAGTACCTCGGCTTTGCCACGCACCTGGCCTACCTGGGGCCGATGTACGAGGAGGTGCTGCGCGCCGACACCCAGCAGCCAGGCGGCACAGGTCGGGCCACGGTGGCGCGCATCCTCGATGGCAGCTTCTACGGTGACGGTCGCGTCACCATGATGGCCGGCGTGGCCAATGTGGGGAGCGAGCGCAACTGGAGCGGCTCGCATTTCGATCAGGCCAACTGGTATGTGTTTGGCCGCATGGCCTGGGACCCCGAGCTCAAGAGCGAGGCCATCGCCCGCGAATGGGTGCAGCAGACCTTCAGCGCGCCTCAGCCCGCGCGTGAGTCCATCGTGCAGCTGATGCAGGGCTCGCGCGAGGCGGTCGTCAACTACATGACGCCGCTGGGCCTGCACCACCTGATGGCCACCAGCCACCACTATGGCCCGGGCTTGTGGGTGTCTGAGCTGGCGCGGCCTGAGTGGAACCCCGTCTACTACCACCGTGCAGACAAAGGCGGCATCGGCTTTGACCGTTCGCCGAGTGGCAGCAACGCCGTGGCGCAGTACGCACCTGCGGTGGCCGCACGCTGGGCCAGCGCCGCGACGACCGAACCCGAATTGCTGCTGTGGTTCCATCACCTGCCGTGGGACTACAAGTTGCCGTCGGGCCAAGCGCTGTGGCCAGGTCTCATCGCCCAGTACGACCTGGGCGTGCGTCAGGTCGGCGAGATGCGCGCCCGGTGGGACCGCCTGAAAGGCGTGATCGACGCGGAACGCTTTGCCGATGTGGCCGCCCGGCTCAAGGCCCAGGAGCGTGAGGCGCAATGGTGGCGCGATGCCAGCGTGGCCTACTTCCAGTCCGTCAATGGCTTGCCGCTGCCTGCGGGCGTCGCCGCGCCGGCACTGAAGCTGGAGGACTACAAGGCCAGACATCTGCCGTACGCACCTTGATTCAGCACCCTGAGGATCAACAGCACTGCGCGGCGCGCGGCGCTCACACCGCGCCGCGTCGGGCTTCCAGCTCGTTGCGGATCTCGTACATGCGCTTCTCGGTCAGGCCAAAGCCGGCGATGACGATGATGGCAAGCAAGAGGCCCACGGCCGGGATGCCCGAGAGGAACACGCGCATCAGGAAGATGGCCTCGTCGCTCTGGGCGGGCAGGTCGGCATTGAAGCCGGTGAACTGCAGCACCCAGCCCGAGCCCAGGTTGCCAAGCGCGAGGCCGGCCTTGGAGATCCAGGACGCGCAGGCCGAGAACGAGCCCTCGCGGCGCAGGCCGGTGTCGAGCTCGTCGCTCTCGATCACGTCGGCCAGCGTCGAGCCGTAGATGGTCCAGAAGCCCGCACCTGTGAAGGCCACGCAGCCGCTGGCAAAGAGCTGCAGCCACGGGATGTTGGGGTTGTAGAAGAACCAGTCGCCGATGAAGGCGGCGATGGCGAGCGCCAGGATCACCAGCAGTGCATTGCGCTTGCCCGCGCGCTTGGAGAGCCACACCGAGAACGGGATGCCCGCGAGGCCGAACACCATGCCCGAGATGCCCATCAGGGTGTTCCACTTGGCGCCCATCTCCACATCGCCCTTGCAGACGTAGTAAACGGTGGCGTAGTAGCCCAGGGTGCCGACCATGGCGGTGGCCATCATGTAGGCCAGCATCATGCCGAGCACGCGACGGAAGCCCCGGTTCTTGAGCGTGCGGTAGAGCGTGTCCTTGAAGGGCACGCGCTCGGCCGAACTGGCAACCACGCGGTCGTAGTAGCGCTCGCGGGTCATCGAGAAGATCAAGATCGACAGGATGATCATCACGGCGCCGAGGATGGTCGTGTAGACCTGGGCGCCATGCAGCACATCGGGCTTGCCGTTGGCGTCATGGAACCACGCCAGGGTCGTGAACTGCGCGGCGCCGAACATGGCCAGCTCGGGGATCTTCTGGATCGCCATCTTGGTGGCCATCAAGCGCGTGCGCTCGTGGTAGTCCGGCGTCATCTCGGACCCGAGGCTGACCCAGGGCATGTTGAAGCAGCTCATCACCGGCACATAGAGCACCAGCGAGACGAGCATGAACCAGAAGTACTCCATCTCGGTCCAGCCGCGGCCCACGGCGAACATCAGCGGCAGGCCGATGCCCGAGAGCACGCCGCCGATCAGGATGAAGGGCCGACGCCGCCCCCAGCGCGAGCGGGTGTTGTCCGAGACCCAGCCGAACATCGCATCCGACACCGCGTCCACCAGGATCTTGACCCCCAGCGCCGTCGAGATCAGGCCCGGCGAGACCTTGAGCCCGATGTTGAAGACGTGGAAGGCCAGCGACTGGTAGAGCCAGTGGCCCCACATGTCGAGAAACGAGCCGAAGCCGTAGCCGACTTTCTGGGAGGTGGGAATGCGGTCCTGCGGGGCGGTGGCGTGCATGGGGCGGTGAGGGCTTCGAGGGCCCTTCTTGGTTAAAGGATCTTGCGGAGGCGCATCACGTCCGCGTAGTAGCGGGCCGAGAGCTTGGGGGTGCGCACCTGGGTCTTGAAATCGCAATGCACGATGCCGAAGCGACGGGCGTAGCCGTCTTCCCACTCGTAGTTGTCGATGAAGGACCAGAGGAAATAGCCCTTCAGCGGCACGCCGTCGGCGATGGCGCGGTGGGCCTCGCGCAGGTAAGAGCGCAGGTAGTCGCGGCGGTGGGTGTCGAGCACCTCGCCGTTGACGACGGGCTCGTCGTCGTAGCCGCAGCCGTTCTCGGTGATGTAGATCGCCTTGTGACCGTAGCACTCGGCCGAGAGCTTGGTGCCCCAGTAGATGGACTGCGGTACCAGGCGCAGCCAGGGGCTGTCGGCATGCGGGTAGTTGGTCGGCGCGGGGAGGGCCTCGTAGGCAGCGCCGTTCTTGCCGGCGCGCACGAAGGTGCCGCTGTAGATGTTGAGGCCGAGGAAGTCGGTCGGCAGGCTGATGAGGGCGAAGTCGCCCGGCTTCACCTCGGGCGCGTTGGCGCCCACGCGCAGCAGGAAGTTGTCGGTGTACTTGCCGGCGTGGATGGCGCCCAGCACCTGGGCGTTGCGGTCGATGAACCAGGCCTTGGCGGCGGCGATGTCGGCCGGCGTTTCGGTCACCGGCACGGGCACGCCGCAGTTGTCGGTCAGGCCCACGATGGCGCCCTTGCCGCCGTACTGGCGCACCGCGCGCACGCCGTGGCCGTGGCACAGCAGTGCATGGTGATAGGTCTGGTTGACGACCTTGGGCGACTCCTTGCGGCCCGGCGCCTTGGTGCCGGTGCCATAGCCCAGCAGCGTGAAGCAGACGATCTCGTTGAGCGTGATCCAGTGCTTCACGTCGGCAGCAAATTCCTTCACCACCGTGTCGGCGTAGCGGGCGAAGGCGTCCACGGTGAGGCGAGAGGTCCAGCCACCGCGGTCTTCCAGGGCCTGCGGCAGGTCCCAGTGGAAGAGCGTGACCCAGGGCTCAATGCCGTGCTTCTTCATGCTGGCGAAGAGGCGGCGGTAGAAGTCGATGCCCTTGGGATTCAGCTCGCCATCACCCTGCGGGTAGATGCGGGGCCAGGCGATGGACAGCCGGTAGGTCTTGATGCCCAGCGAGGCCATCAGCGCGAAGTCCTCGTCGAAGCGGTGGTAGTGGTCGCAGGCAACGTCAAGGGTGTCGCCGTTGTGGACCTTGCCCGGGATGCGCGAGAAGCGGTCCCAGACGGACTCGCCCTTGCCGTCCTCGAAAGCCGCGCCTTCGAGCTGCGCCGACGCGGCCGCCACGCCGAACACGAAGTC
>CALMQC010000124.1 GCA_937871895.1 uncultured Roseateles sp.
CGTTCGGCAGCCTGGCGCGGGCGTGGCCGGGGAGGGCGCCGAAAGCCCAGCCGAGGGCCTCGAAACTACTTCAAGCGGCGCACTGACCGGGTAACTTTCCGGGTAACTCGTCGGGTTCCACTTCAGGAAGTTGTTTCCTGACAATGGCTTAGGTCAAGAGTTCAAGTGACCCCGGCCCATCCAAACTTTCAGCGATCGCGCTGAAGCCCAAAAAGCCCAGGTCCTTCAAGGACTTGGGCTTTTCTTTGTCTGCTTGGAACTCGCGAACGCCTGTGCGAGAGGCGGTGCGCGGGCACTCAGGACGCCGTGGCGCTCAAGGCCTCGATCTGCTCGCTCAGTTCCAGCCAGCGCAGTTCATCGGCCTCGATCTCGTCGCCAATGGCTTTGAGGCGGCGGCCCATTTCGGCGATGGCCGCGGCGGCGGCGCCTTCGGCGAGTTGGGTCTCGATGTCCGTACGCTCAGCGGCCAGCTGGTGCAGGCGTTTGTCGATGGCGTCCATTTCACGCCGAAGGGGCCGCGTTTGTTCTGCGAGCTTGGCACGTGCCTGGCCGGAGGCCTTGCGGTCCTCGCGGGAGGCGGGCGGCGGTGCCGGTGCTGCAACGGTAGCGGCGACAGGAGCCGGAGTGGGCGTAGCAGAGCCTTGCTTCTTGGCGGCGCGGGCGGCTTCCTTGCTCTGGTCGAGCAGCCAGCGCTGGTAGTCGTCCAGGTCGCCATCAAAGGGTTTGACGACGCCGTCGGCGACGAGCCAGAACTCGTCGCACACCTCGCGCAACAGCGCGCGGTCGTGGCTGACGAGCATGACAGTGCCTTCGAACTCATTGAGCGCCATGGACAGGGCCTCGCGCGTGTTGAGGTCGAGGTGGTTGGTGGGCTCGTCGAGCAGCAAAAGGTTGGGGCGCTGCCAGACGAGCATGGCCAGCACCAAGCGCGCCTTCTCTCCGCCAGAGAGGCTGCCGGCCTGCTGGTTGACCATGTCGCCGGTAAAGCGGAACTGACCGAGGAAGTCGCGCAGCTCTTGCTCACGGCCGGGGGGGCCCACCTCGCGGGCCAGGCGTACCAGGTGGGCGAGTGGGCCTTCGTCCAGGCGCAGCACGTCCAGCTCCTGCTGGGCAAAGTAGCCGATGGACAGGCCTTTGCCCTCGGTCAGCTTGCCGGCCAAAGGCGCCTGGGCGCGGGCGATGGTTTTGACCAAGGTGGACTTGCCTTGGCCATTGGCGCCGAGGATGCCGATGCGCTGGCCGGCCAAGACGGATCGGTCCACGCCACGCACGATGATCTTGTCGCCGTCGTCAGTGCGATAGCCGGCGCTGAGTTCGTCAAACATCAGCATCGGGTTGGGCAGGTTGAGCGGCTCGCGGAACTCGAAGTTGAAGTCGGCCGAGGCCAGCACGGGTGCGAGCCTCTCCATGCGCTCCAGCGCCTTGACGCGGCTCTGTGCCTGCTTGGCCTTGCTGGCCTTGGCCTTGAAGCGGTCGATGAACTTCTGCAGGTGAGCGACCTTCTCCTGCTGGCGCTCGAAAGCCGCCTGCTGCAGCACCATGCGCTCGGCACGTTGGCTCTCGAAGCTGG
This sequence comes from uncultured Roseateles sp., assembly GCA_937871895.1. Lineage (GTDB taxonomy): Bacteria > Pseudomonadota > Gammaproteobacteria > Burkholderiales > Burkholderiaceae_C > Pelomonas. The sequence continues at coordinate 1,571 of CALMQC010000124.1, forward strand.
TGTAGTTGCCGCCGTAGCGGGTGAGCTTGCCTTCGTCGAGGTGCAGGGTGACCTTGGTGATGGCGTCGAGGAACTCGCGGTCGTGGCTGATGACGATCAGCATGCCGTCGTAGCGTTGCAGCCAGGCCTCCAGCCAGACCAGGGCGTCCAGGTCCAGGTGGTTGGTGGGCTCGTCGAGCAGCATCAACTCAGCCGGGCACATCAGCGCGCGGGCCAGTTGCAGGCGCATGCGCCAGCCGCCCGAGAAACTGTTGACCGGCGCGTCGAGCTGCTCGGTCTTGAAGCCGAGGCCCATCAGCAGCGCCTGGGCGCGTGACCGAGCATCGAAGGCGCCGGCATCGGCCAACGCGGCGTGGGCGTCGGCCATGGCGTGGCCGTCATTGGCGGCTTCGGCCGCCGCCAGTGCGGTGCGGGCGGCCATCAAGGGCAGGTCGCCTTCCAGCACGAAGTCGGTGGCGCCGTCGTCGGTCTCGGGCATGTTCTGCGCCACCTCGGAGCGGCGCCAGTGCCGGGGCACCTCGACCTCGCCGCGGTCATTGCTGAGGCGATTCGTGAGCAGGGCGAAGAGGCTGGACTTGCCAGCACCGTTGCGGCCCACCAGGCCGATCTTTTCTCCGGGCTGCAGGGTGGCTGAGGCGCCGTCCAGCACGACCTTGAGGCCCCGGCGCAGGGTGATGTCGCGCAGCGTGATCACAGCAGGGCCTCACGGGTCAGCAGCAGCACTTGGTCTTCGCCGGCTGAGGTCTCCAGCCAGACCACTTCGAGCTTTGGGAAGGCTGCTTCAAAGTGTGCGCGCTCGTTGCCGATTTCGAGCACGAGCACGCCGTGCTCACTCAAGGCGGCGGGCGCGTCGTGCAGCAGCTGGCGAATGAAATCCATGCCGTCGGCGCCGCCTGCGAGAGCCAGCGCGGGCTCGGCGCGGTATTCCGACGGCAGTGCATCCATGCTGGCGGCGTTGACGTAGGGCGGGTTGCACAGGATCAGGTCGTAGGGCGGGTTGGAACCCGCCATGCCGTCGCCTTGCAGCAGTTGGATACGCTCAGACAGGCCATGCCGCTCGACGTTGCGCCTGGCCACGGCGAGGGCGTCGGCGCTGAGGTCGAGCGCGTCCACCACCACCTCGGGCCAGGCCATGGCGGCCAGCACGGCCAGGCTGCCGTTGCCGGTGCAGAGATCGAGCACGCGATGCGTGGCTTCCGAGAGCCAGGGGTCGATGCTGCCGTCGGCCAGCAGCTCGGCGATGAAGCTGCGCGGCACGATGGCGCGCTCGTCAATGTGGAAGGGCACGCCTTGCAGCCAAGCCTCGCCCGTCAGGTAGGCCAGCGGCTTGCGGCTGCTGATGCGTTCAGCGGTGAGCAGCTCGATGGCTTGCAGCTCCGCCGGGGTCACCTCGCGCTCGGCCTGCTCATCCAGAGCGTCCAGCGGCAAGCTCAGTCGCCACAGCACCAGCCATGCAGCCTCATCGAAGGCATTGCCCGTGCCGTGGCCGAAAAAAACGCCCGCCTGGTCTAGGCGGGCGGCGATGGATTCAATACAGGCCAGAAGTTTCAAGGGGAGGCGCGAACGTCGAGCGTGATTTCGGTGAAGGAGGCATCGTCGCTGGCGCGTTCTTCCTTGCGGCCGGCGGCGGAGGGGCGGTCACCCGCAGCGCTGTTTTGAAGGCGCCACAGCAGGTTGGTCGGCGAGTCGGCGAAGGCCAGGCCTTCCTCGCGCGTGATCACGCCCTCGTTGATCAACTGCGCGAAGTTCTCTTCAAAGGTCTGCGAGCCTTCGGCGATGGACTTCTCCATCGCGTCTTTGACGCCGGGGAAGTCGCCTTGCTCGATCAACTCAGAGGTGAGCTTGGTGTTGAACAGGATCTCCACCACGGGCACCCGGCCGCCGGCCACGGCGCGCACCAGACGCTGCGAGACGATGGCCTTGAGGCCGGCCGAGAGATCGCTGAGCAGGGCGGGGCGCGACTCGGGTGTGTAGAAGGACAGGATGCGGTTGAGCGCGTGGTAGGTGTTGTTGCCGTGAAGCGTAGCCACCACCAGGTGGCCGGACAGCGAGTAGGACAAGGCGGCCGTCATGGTCTCCCGGTCGCGGATTTCGCCAATCAGGATGCAGTCTGGCGCCTGGCGCAGCGCGTTCTTGAGCGCGATCTGCAGCGAGGCCGTGTCGCGCCCGATCTCGCGCTGGTTGACGACCGAGCGCTTGTTGCTGAACAGGTACTCGATCGGGTCCTCGATGGTGAGGATGTGCCCGGTCATCGTCTGGTTGCGCAACTCCAGCATGGACGCGAGCGTGGTGCTCTTGCCGGTGCCGGTGGCGCCCACCATCAGGATCAGACCGCGCTTCTCGCGGATCATGGTGCCCAGCAGGGGCGGCAGTCTGAGGCTGTCCAGCGACGGAATGGTGTGCGGGATATGCCGGAAAACGCCGGCAATCGAGCCACGCTGGCGAAAGCCCGACAGCCGGAAACTGCCCACGCCGCTGACCGACACCGCGAGGTTGAGTTCGCCCGAGTTGTCGAGTTCGGCGAGGCTGGCTGGGTCGATGACCTCGGAGATCAACTGGCGGGGCTGAGGTGGCGTCAGGATCTGGTCGGACAGCTGCACCGTCTGGCCATTGATGCGGATCAGCACCGGCATATTGGCCGAGAGGTAGCAGTCCGACGCCCCCTTCTCGGCCATCAGCCGGAGGATGCGCTCCATGTTGCCGCCAGTTGCCATTTCAACGCCCCTCGCAGAATTTGGGCCGAGCGCCGGGCCGCCCCAAGCCGGCCTGCCTGGCGATGTTCTTGCCGGTCGACCCGGCAAGCATCGCCATCCCCTCGGGGGATCGACTGGACTTGCGGGCGTTCAGCCACGCAAGGCTGGGCGAGGGGCTCTTCATTGCTTCAGCTGCGCAGCAGTTCGTTGATGCTGGTCTTGGAGCGCGTCTGCGCATCCACCCGCTTGACGATGATGGCCGCGTAGAGCGAGTAGCGGCCGTTGTCCTTGGGCAGCGAGCCCGAGATCACCACCGAGCCAGCGGGCACGCGGCCATAGGAGACCGAGTCGGTCGCGCGGTCGTAGATCGGGGTGCTCTGGCCGATGTAGACGCCCATCGAGATCACCGAGTTCTCTTCGACGATCACGCCCTCGACCACCTCGGAGCGTGCGCCGATGAAGCAGTTGTCTTCGATGATGGTCGGGTTGGCCTGCAGCGGCT
>CALMQC010000125.1 GCA_937871895.1 uncultured Roseateles sp.
TCGCGCGCAGAGGCCGTGAAGCTGGGCATGAGAGATGGGGCCGTCTGGGCAAGCACGGAGCCTTGCGCCAACAGCGCCAGCGCCAGCGCGAGGGCGGAAGTGGCAGGTGTGAGATTCATCGATCGCTCAGTCAATCAGGAAAGATCGCCTTCAGGAACTGCGCCAGCCGCGCCCCGGCGCGCGTCAACTGCTCGCGCTTGATCTGCAGCATGCGGGCCTCGTAGGCCTCCGAAAGACGCACCGTCCAGAGCTGGCCCTGGCGGGCCGAGAACTCCAGGCCGTCAAAGGCTGCGCGAGCCTGCTCCAGCGTGTCGTTGAAGATCAGTTCGGGCCAGGCGCTGGGCTCGCCGGCCAGCGCCGGCTGCTTGGCTGCGGCCGCCACCCAGGCGGCATCGACATGGGTCGGGCCCAGTGGGCCGCTGCCGTCGTCCCACACCGTGTGCAGGTTGGGCGGCCTGAAGCCCGCCGCGTATTCGGCGATGCTGGCGGGCTTGTCGGCCGTCACCAGCTTGAGGATGCGGTTGCCGCCGATGGTGTGGGTGCTGGCATCAAAGCCGGTCTTCTCGGGGTCCACCGGCTGGCCGTCGGCGTCCAGGTAGACCGAGCCCACATGCAGCGGCTGGTGCAAGTCGCCCACAAAGTGCACCAGCATCAGCAGCGCCTCGCGCGGGCCCTTGAGGTTGTAGGCCGCCGGCGCCGGCTGGCCCTGCAAGACCTTGACCGCCGTGCGCGCCGCGCCGACGAGGTCGTACTCCCGCGTGCCCGTGAACCCGAGCTCGTAGCGGCTGCGCTGCACCGGCATGTTCACGTAGTGGGCTTGCTTGTGGCAGTTCTCGTTGCCCTCGGCCGTGCCGCATTGAAGGTCGATGCGGCGCACAAAGTCGGCCATCTCGGCCAGCAGGTCGGGCCGGGCCTCGTAGACCGCGCACTCGGCGTAGCGGCCCGTCACGGTGTAGCCATAGTTGCGGCGCGGGTCGATGCCCTTCACGCAGTCGCCCCACACCGCCGCGTCGGCCAGGCTCAGGCCGCCCAGCAGCGCCGTCACGCGCGCCTCGGCCGGTGTGCCCTTGATGAGGGCGGCGGCAATGGTGCCCACCGTCTTGTGCCCGTCGCCAGACCACGCCTGCGCGGTTTGCAGCGCCACCAGGGCGACAGCACCCGCGACGACGCGCGCCCACCTGCTTGCTTGCCACTTCATGATCACGAACTCCTGTCGATCAGGCTTGCAAGTGTGCCTGGGCTGAAGTGACGGTCCACAAAGTCAGCCAGGCCGTCGAACACCGCGTCCAGCGGCCGCAAGCTTTGCTTGAACAGCGCCTGCAGCACCTCAGGCTGCTCAAAGAGCCCGTGCAGGTAGACGCCCAGCACCGAGCCCTGCTGCCAGCCGATGGCCTCGCCATCAAGGTTGCGCAGCGCGACACCGGGCGGCGCGAGGCTGGGGTGCGGCTGCGTGCGGCCATGGCGGATCTCGTAGCCCGTAGGCGTGAGTTGAGACAGGGCCTGCCACGGCGCGGCCAGCGGTTCAAACCTGGCCGTGCCCGCGCGCAGCAGCTTGTCCGGCTCAAAGGCCGTGACGAGGTTCAAGAGCCCCAGACCAGCCGCATTGCCGTCCACCCCGTGCGTGTCCACCAGCGCCTCGCCCAGCATCTGCAGCCCGCCGCAGATGCCCAGCACCGGCCGGCCCGCGTGGGCATGCGCGGCAATCACGGCATCCAACTTCTGTGCCCGCAGCCAAGCCAGGTCCGCCGCCGTGGACTTGGAGCCCGGCAGCACGATCCAATCCGCGCCCTGCAGCTCGCTCGGCGTGCGCGCCCACACAAGGCGCACGCCGGGCAACTGACGCAGGGGCTGGAACTCATCGAGGTTGGACACGCGCGGGTAGGCGACCACGGCCACCGTCAGCCCTGCGCCTGAGGGCGCACTGTCAAAGACGCCGTCTTCTTCAGGCAGCCCATGCTCGCGCCACATCGGCAAGGTCGCCACCGTCGGCACGCCCGTCATTTGCTGCAACTGCTCCGGCCCCGGCGCCAGCAAGCTCGCATCGCCGCGGAAGCGGTTCAGCACAAAGCCCTTGAGCTGCGAGCGCACGTCCGCCGGCATCAACTGGTACGTGCCGTACAGGTGCGCAAAGGCCCCGCCCCGGTCGATGTCCGTCACCAGCAGGCAGCGCGCCTGCGAGGCCCGCGCGGTGAAGAGGTTCACGTAGTCACTGCCCGCGAGATTGATCTCAGCCGGCGAGCCCGCGCCCTCGATCACGACGACATCGTTCTCCGCCATCAGCTCGCGCAAGGCACCTTCAGCGCGCGGCCACAGCAAGCTGCTGCGCTCCCGCCACGGCATGCGCGAGAGTGCTTCGTCCACCTCGCCCAGCACCACCACTTGGCTCTGCGTATCCGCCTCAGGCTTGAGTAGCACCGGGTTCATCCGCACCTCCGGCACACGCCGCGCCGCCAGCGCCTGAAAGTACTGCGCCGCCCCGATCTCCCCCACCGTGCCAGCAAGGCCCAGCACCACCCGCGCGTTGTTGCTCATGTTCTGCGCCTTGAACGGCGCGACCTTGAGGCCCTGCCGCGCGTACCAGCGGCACAGCGCCGTCGCGAGCCAGCTTTTGCCGGCACCGCTGGTGGTGCCGAGGATCATGATGGGGTGGGTTGGCATGAGGTGATCGGTAGACCGGCGGGTTGCGCCAACGGCGCAACCCGCCGGTCGTGCATCAATGGAGGGGATGGGCGGACGCGCGGGTCAACGACTCGCCTTACCAGGCTCGTCACCGATCCCCGCCGAGCTACGACCCACCAGAAGCGCGCGTGAGAGCTCCACGTGAAATGGAGGTTCCAGAAGCACCGGCTCTTCGGGCATCGGGCGCGCGTTTCCGCAGTAGTCCACGTCTAAGCTTGCGATGTGCCCGTTTGCCCCGACGAAGACAAATATGGCGACCGGGCAATTTTCGTCGGCCGTGTTGAACTGCATCTCGAACACCGGCCCGTAACCTCCGGCAGATACGAGTGGTACCAGGCCCGAATCGGCTGGGACTTCGACCTCAACACTGTTGCAACCGCAATCGCAAACCCGCGTGATCTTGGCCACGTCGAAGGCAGAACGCAGGTAATCGCCCGCAGGAAACTCAGGCCGCCCGACCAGAAACTCGACCCACTTCCGGGCCATTGCAACGCTATTGGTCATGCCACTTGAATCGGAGTCGAGCTAGAAGCTGAGAGCCCAATCGATCACTTTGAAAGCACGGCATCAGTTAGGGAATGATCGACAAGGACGGTAGGCACGTCGGCCAAACCGTTGCCAAACCAGTGTTCACCTCGCCACGTAAATCCAGCATAACGTGGCTGCCGAGCCGAGCGTTGCATCTCCAGCTACCTCACCACCACCACCCACCTCCCCCCATGGGGAATCAACTCCAGCCGCCCGCCAAACACCCGCATCAGTGCCTCATGGCTCTCGGGCGCGCCGGGTGGGGCGGCGCTGACCACACGCCCAGCGTCCATCACGACGAGGTGTTCGGCGGCTAGCGCCAGGTTGAGTTCATGCAGCACGCTGACCACCGTGCGACCTTGGGCGACCAAGCCACGCACCAGCGCCTGCCATTCGGCCTGGTGCGGCGGATCGAGGTGGGCGAGGGGTTCGTCCATCAGCGTGACCGCTGCCTGCACGGCGAGCACGCGGGCGAGCAGGACGCGTTGGCGTTCGCCGCTGGAGAGGCTGCTCAAGCGGCGGGTGCGCCAGGGCCAGGATTGGGTGGCCTGCATGGCGGCTTCGACGGCGGCGTGGTCGGCGGGGCTGGGCGGGGCAAGCCAGGCGCGGTGGGGCAGGCGGCCGAGCATCACCACGTCGTGAGCGGTGAGGTCGTCGGCACCGGGCTCCTCGGGGCCCATCCAGGCCAGCGCGCGGGCGCGCTCGGCGGCGGGCCAGCTGTGCAGCGCGCGGCCTTGCAGGTGCGCATCGCCATCAACTCGCTGTAGGCCGGCGAGCACGCGCAAGAGCGTGGACTTGCCGGCGCCGTTGGGGCCGACGATGGCGGTCCAGGCGCCCGACGGTACTGCGAGGTCAATGCCGTGCAGGATCTCGTTGCCCTCGACGCGGACGCAGTCGAGGCGAGCGTGCAATGCGGGAGCGGTCATCGAGACATTCATCGCCGCGGCCCTCCACGTCGGTGCAGCAGCACGAGCAGATAGCCGCCGCCGAGCAAGGCGGTGACGAGGCCCACAGGCAGCTCCTGCGGCGCGAGCAGGCCACGGGCCAGCACATCAGCCCCCAGCAGCAGCGCACCGCCGGCAGCAGCGGACAGCAGCACCAGCGCGCCATGGCGCACCGGCGTGGCGGCGCGCACCAGGTGCGGCGCGACGAGGCCGACGAAGGCCACGATGCCGGTCTGCGCCACGGCCGCGCCGGTGGCGAGGGCAAAGGCCGCGATAAGCACGAGGCGCAGACGCGCCAGCGGCAGGCCGAGCGAACGGGCGGTCGATTCGCCCAGCGCAAGCGCGGGGCTGGCAATGAAGGCGGCGATCGCGGCGAGCAGTGCAGCGCCGGCCATCACGGCCACGCTCGTCCAGCCGAGCAAGGCCGTGTTGCCGAGCAGGAAGGCCTGCATGCCGCGCAGGATGTCGGGCGCGCGCAGGGTGACGAGGTCGGTGCCGGCGTTGAGCACCACGCCAACGATCACGCCCGCGAGCAGCAGGCGCAGGGTCTGCTCGACGCCGCGCGCGAGCACGAGTGTGAAAGCCACGCCGAGCAGCGTGCCCACAAAGGACATGCCGGTGAGCCCGAGCTGGCCGACCGTGCTAGCGGCCTGCAGGCTGATGCCGGTGAGCGCGAGCGTGAGCGCCACGGCGAGGCCCGCACCGGCCGCGCTGCCGAGCAGGTAGGGGTCGGCCAAGGGGTTGCGAAAGAGGCCCTGCGCCAACGCACCGGCCATGCCGAGCAAGGCACCCGCGCACCAGGCGCCGAGCGAACGCGGCAGGCGGATCTCCCACAGGATGAGCGCGGCGTTGTCGTCGTGCAGGCCGAGCAGGCCACTGCTGCCGACGAGGACGCCGGCCAGGACGAGCAGCACCCCGAGGGTCAGCAAACCCAGCAGGAGTGAGCTGGCCTTGAGATTCACGATCCGAACTTCTCTTTGAGGCAACGCGCCACGATCTGCGCAGCCTCGGCCATGCGGGGGCCGGGACGGGCGAGGATGTCGCCCTCCTCGTTGCTGTAGACACAGATGCGGCCCTTGCGCACGGCGTCGATCTGGCTCCAGCCGGGGCGCTGCGCTAGGCCCTCGGCGTTGCGCTTGCCGACGAGGATCAGCGCCGGGTTCTGCTGGACAACGAACTCGGGGTTGATCTTGGGGAAGGGCCCGAGCGAGGCGGGCAGGATGTTGGCGGCGCCGAGCCGCGTGAGCAGCTCGCCCATGAAGGAGGCAGGGCTGGCGGCGTAGAGGCCGCTGGACACCTCCCAGTACACGCGCACGCCGCGCGCCTGGGGCGGCACGCTGGCGGCAGCGGTGGCGGCGCCGGCCTCGACGCGCTGCCACAGCGCGGCGCTGTCGCTGACGCCAAGCAGTTGAGCCAGCAGGCCCATCACGCGCTGCGCGTCGGTGTGGCTGCGCGGCTCCAGTGACACCACGGTGAGGCCCAGCGCGCGCAACCGCTCGGTCACGCGCGTGGACGTGGCGGCGAGCACAAGGTCGGGCTTCAAGGCCACGATCTGCTCGACGTGGGTGTCGTCAATGCCGCCGACCTCGGGCAGCGCCTTCACCGGCTTGGGGTGGTTGGAGTAGCGGTCCACGCCGACGAGCCGGTCACACGCGCCGAGGGCGCAGACCGTCTCGGTGAGCGAGGGCAGCAGGCTCACCACGCGTTTGGCGGGCGCGGCAAGCCGGCTGGTGTGGCCGAGGTCGTCGCGCACTTCGATGCCGCCAGCAACCGCTGGCAGGCAGCACCAAAGAAGGAACGCGACGAGTGCCCTCACAGCTGTGGGCTCCAACGCAGGCTCACGACGACTGTGCGCGGCATGGACGCAAAGCCACCGGCCGTCTGGTAGTCGCGGTTGGTGGCGTTGTCGACGTTGACCTGCAGCTTCAGCTCCTTGTTCAGCCGGTAGCCGGCATCGAGCATCACGAGGCCATAGCCAGCCAGCAGCTTGGTGTTGGCGGCATTGTCAAAGCGCTGGCCGGCGGCCTGCACGCCCAGGCCCAGTTGCCAGCCGGCCAGCTCGGTCTCGGCACGCAAGGTGGCGAGGCGCTTGGCGCGGCGCGCGAGCAGCTTGCCGGTGCTGGCGTCCGTGGGCGACT
>CALMQC010000126.1 GCA_937871895.1 uncultured Roseateles sp.
CGGTCTGGTGACCGCTGGCGAGCGCTACAACAAGGTGGTGGACATCTGGGGCAAGGCCGGTGACGAAATCGGCAAGAAGATGATGGACCACCTCAAGGTCGAGAAGACCTTGGACCGCAACGGCAAGGAAGTGACGCAGGAGTCGTTCAACTCCATCTACATGATGGCCGACTCCGGGGCTCGCGGTAGCGCGGCGCAGATCCGCCAGCTGGCTGGCATGCGCGGCCTGATGGCCAAGCCGGACGGCTCCATCATCGAGACGCCCATCACCGCGAACTTCCGCGAAGGCCTGAACGTTCTGCAGTACTTCATCTCCACCCACGGCGCTCGCAAGGGCCTGGCGGATACGGCGCTGAAGACCGCGAACTCCGGCTACCTGACCCGTCGCCTGGTCGACGTGACCCAGGATCTGGTGGTGATCGAAGACGACTGCGGCACCGACAACGGCATGAACATGCGTGCCCTGGTCGAAGGCGGTGAAGTCATCGAATCGCTGCGTGACCGCGTGCTCGGTCGCGTGGCGGCCATCGATGTGCTGCACCCCGAGACCCAGGCCGTCGTCACCCCGGCGGGCCAGATGCTCGACGAAGACACGCTCGATGCGCTGGAAGCTGCGGGTGTTGACGAGATCAAGGTGCGCACGCCGCTGACCTGCGGCACGCGCTTTGGCCTGTGCGCCAAGTGCTACGGCCGCGACCTCGGTCGTGGCGGCCTGGTCAACGTCGGCGAGGCGGTGGGCGTGATCGCCGCACAGTCCATCGGCGAGCCCGGTACGCAGCTGACCATGCGGACCTTCCACATCGGGGGTGCCGCGTCGCGCGCTGCTGTTGCCAGCAGTGTCGATGCCAAGAGCGATGGCGCCATCGGCTTCAACGCCACGATGCGCTACGTCACCAATGGCAAGGGCGAGCTGGTGGTCATCTCCCGCTCGGGTGAGATCGTCATCTCCGACCCGCATGGCCGCGAGCGCGAACGTCACAAGGTGCCCTATGGCGCGACGCTCAATGTCAAGGCCGACCAGCAGATCAAGGCCGGCACCGTGCTGGCCAACTGGGACCCGCTGACCCGCCCGATCATCACCGAGTTCGCCGGCAAGGCGAAGTTCGAGAACGTCGAGGAAGGCGTCACCGTCGCCAAGCAGGTGGACGAGGTCACCGGCCTCTCGACCCTGGTCGTGATCGACCCCAAGCGCCGTGGCGCGACCAAGGTCGTGCGTCCGCAGGTCAAGCTGCTCGACGCGGGCGGTCACGAGGTCAAGATCCCCGGCACCGACCACTCGGTGGCCATTGGCTTCCAGGTCGGCGCGCTGATCCAGATCCGCGATGGTCAGGACCTGTTCCCGGGTGAAGTGCTCGCCCGTATCCCGGTCGAAGGCCAGAAGACCCGTGACATCACCGGCGGTCTGCCGCGTGTGGCTGAGCTCTTCGAAGCGCGTTCGCCCAAGGATGTCGGCGTCCTGGCCGAGCAGACCGGCACGGTCTCCTTCGGCAAGGAAACCAAGGGCAAAGTGCGGCTCCAGATCACCGACCCGGACGGCAAGGCTCACGAGGAACTCGTGCCCAAGGAAAAGAACATCCTGGTGCACGAAGGCCAGGTGGTCAACCGCGGCGAGCTGATCGTCGACGGCGCCGCCGACCCGCAGGACATCCTGCGCCTGCTCGGCATTGAGGAGCTGGCCCGCTACATCGTTGACGAAGTGCAGGACGTGTACCGACTCCAGGGCGTGAAGATCAACGACAAGCACATCGAGGTGATCGTTCGCCAGATGCTGCGCCGCGTCCAGATCACCAACCCTGGCGATTCGCACTACATCCTGAACGAGCAGGTCGAGCGCTCCGAGCTGCTGGGCACCAACGACAAGCTGCGTGCCGATGGCAAGCTGCCGGCCACGTACTCCGACGTGCTGCTGGGCATCACCAAGGCCTCGCTGTCGACGGACTCCTTCATCTCTGCCGCGTCCTTCCAGGAAACCACCCGCGTGCTCACCGAGGCTGCCATCATGGGCAAGCGCGACGAGCTGCGTGGCCTCAAGGAAAACGTCATCGTCGGCCGCCTCATCCCGGCAGGTACCGGCATGGCCTTCCACGCCGCGCGCAAGACCAAGGAAGCCATGGACGACGCCGAGCGCCGTGCGATTGCTCAGCAGGAAGCTGAAGAACTCGCCGCCGCCCAGCTCGCCAGCATCGACGACGCCCAAGGGGAATAAGACCGATCTTGCAGCGGGCGCCTCCAGGGCCCGCTGCCGGCCTTGCTCCAAAAGCCGCCGCAGCGTTCGCGCTCGGCGGCTTTTTCTATGGCGCGTCGAGTGACCAGTCCGGCACGCGCAGCACGCGCAGCCCCTTGGCGGCCGCCCGTTTGCGCAGCGCCAGCAGGTCCTTGTCCCGCGTGATCAGCCAGCGCGCCTGCGCCGTGATCGCCAGGTCGATGAAGCGTTGGTCGTCTGCGTCCCGGCAGATGAGTCCGCAGGCGCGGGCCAGTGGCGTCGGCAAGCGGCGGCAGTGGCGCTCAATCGCCTCGTCAATGCGGCCCAGGCTGGGCAGATAGGCCGCCAAGGCCCGCCCTTGGGCGACGTGACGGAGTTCCGCAAGGCCGCCATCCTCAGCCACCCAAACCACCTGGCCTGACTCAATGGCAGCGACCAGGCTCGCCGTGCTGGGGTCACCGAAGACCAGCCAGTCCAGCAGCACCTGGGTGTCGATGACGACGGTGGGCACGGTGGCTGCCGAGGACGAGGCGTCCGGAATTGCGGTTGGGGGCATGGAGAGGCGCGGGTTTGGAGCGCCATCATCGCCGCGATTGCACACCAGTCGCGCTGCCCGCTTGTCTCGGTCTAGGGTTACGCACTACAATCATCGGCTCTCCGCATTTTGCGGGGTGTGCGTTCGCGCCTACGTGCCTGCGCCGCCCTTGCTGCGGAAGTTCACAGACTTCAAACGGGAACAAGTCGTTTATGCCAACCATCAATCAACTGGTGCGCCAGGGCCGAGAGGCCGAGGTCATCAAGTCCAAGTCGCCTGCGATGCAGAACTGCCCGCAGCGCCGCGGTGTCTGCACCCGCGTCTACACCACCACGCCCAAGAAGCCGAACTCCGCGCTGCGTAAGGTCGCCAAGGTGCGCCTGACCAACGGCTTCGAGGTCATCTCCTACATCGGCGGTGAAGGCCACAACCTCCAAGAACACAGTGTCGTGCTGGTGCGCGGCGGCCGTGTGAAGGACTTGCCTGGCGTTCGCTACCACATCGTCCGTGGCTCGCTCGACCTGCAAGGCGTCAAGGATCGCAAGCAGTCCCGTTCGAAGTACGGTGCCAAGCGTCCCAAGAAGTAAGTTGCGGGCTTCGGCCCAGCATTCATCGCGGTTGCATTGACAACCGAGTAAGTGGATGACCCCAGAAGGCGGTGGTCGTCCAAAGGCGGGGCAAGCTGCCCACGCCAACTGAAGCAAAAAGGAAGATTCCCATGCCACGTCGTCGCGAAGTACCCAAGCGCGAGATCCTGCCTGATCCCAAGTTCGGTTCGGTCGATCTGTCCAAGTTCATGAACGTCATCATGGAGTCGGGCAAGAAGGCTGTCGCTGAGCGCATCATTTACGGCGCTCTCGACCAAGTCGAAAAGAAGGCCGGCAAGGACCCGTTGGAAGTGTTCATGGTCGCCCTGAACAACGTGAAGCCGATGGTCGAAGTCAAGAGCCGCCGCGTCGGCGGTGCGAACTACCAAGTTCCCGTGGAAGTTCGCCCCGTCCGCCGCATGGCCCTGGCGATGCGCTGGCTGAAGGAATCGGCCCGCAAGCGCGGTGAAAAGTCGATGGCCCAGCGTCTGGCCAACGAGCTGCTGGAGGCCGCTGAAGGCCGTGGCGGCGCGATGAAGAAGCGCGACGAAGTCCACCGCATGGCAGAAGCCAACAAGGCGTTCTCGCACTTCCGCTTCTAAATCAACCAAATCTGGCCGCCTCGGGTTTACACCAACCCGCTGGCGGCTCCTGCCTTCTGGAGCAAACCATGGCCCGCAAAACCCCCATCGAGCGCTACCGCAACATCGGTATCTCTGCGCACATCGATGCCGGCAAGACCACCACGACCGAGCGCATCCTTTACTACACCGGTGTGAACCACAAGATCGGTGAAGTGCATGACGGCGCTGCCACCATGGACTGGATGGAGCAGGAGCAAGAGCGCGGCATCACCATCACCTCGGCGGCGACGACCTGCTTCTGGAAGGGCATGGACATGTCCTACCCCGAGCACCGCTTCAACATCATCGACACCCCCGGGCACGTGGACTTCACCATCGAGGTGGAGCGTTCCATGCGCGTCCTGGACGGCGCCTGCATGGTGTATTGCGCTGTGGGCGGCGTGCAGCCGCAAAGTGAAACCGTCTGGCGTCAGGCCAACAAGTACAAGGTGCCTCGTCTTGCCTTCGTGAACAAGATGGACCGCACCGGCGCAAACTTCTACAAGGTCGTGGACCAGATGAAGACGCGCCTGAAGGCCAATCCCGTGCCCGTGGTGATCCCCATCGGCGCCGAGGAAAACTTCACCGGCGTGGTGGATCTCTTCAAGATGAAGGCCATCATCTGGGACGAGGCGTCCCAGGGCATGAAGTTCACCTTCGAAGACATCCCGGCTGACCTGGTCAGCGTCGCTCAGGAATGGCGCGAGAAGATGGTCGAAGCGGCGGCCGAGGCCACCGAAGAGCTGATGAACAAGTACCTGGAGACTGGGGACCTGTCCGAGGAAGAGATCAAGCTCGCGATCCGTCAGCGCACCATCGCGACCGAGATCCAGCCCATGCTCTGCGGCACCGCCTTCAAGAACAAGGGCGTGCAACGCATGCTCGACGCCGTCATCGACTTCTTGCCCTCGCCGCTGGACATCCCACCGGTCTCGGGCACGGACGAAGACGACCAGCCGATCACTCGCCAGCGCACTGACGAAGAGAAGTTCTCGGCCCTCGCGTTCAAGCTGATGACCGACCCCTATGTCGGTCAGCTCACCTTCGTGCGTGTGTACTCGGGCGTGTTGCAGTCTGGCGCGACCGTCTACAACCCGATCCGCGGCAAGAAGGAGCGCATCGGCCGGATCCTGCAGATGCACGCCAACCAGCGTGAAGAAATCAAGGAAATTCTGGCCGGCGACATCGCTGCTTGCGTGGGCCTGAAGGACGTGACGACCGGCGAAACGCTGTGTGACCCCGATGCCATCATCACGCTTGAAAAGATGATCTTCCCGGAGCCCGTGATCTCGCAGGCCGTTGAGCCCAAGACCAAGGCCGACCAGGAAAAGATGGGTATCGCGCTGGGCCGCCTGGCTGCTGAAGACCCGTCCTTCCGTCTGCGCACCGACGAAGAGTCCGGCCAGACCATCATCTCCGGCATGGGCGAGTTGCACCTCGAAATCATCGTTGACCGCATGAAGCGCGAGTTCGGTGTGGAGGCCAACGTCGGCAAGCCGCAGGTGGCTTACCGCGAAACCATCCGCAAGACCGCGACCGACGTCGAAGGCAAGTTCGTTCGCCAGTCCGGTGGTAAGGGCCAGTACGGTCACGTCGTGCTGACGCTCGAGCCGCAAGAGCCGGGCAAGGGCTTCGAGTTCGTTGACGCCATCAAGGGCGGTGTGGTGCCTCGCGAGTACATCCCCGCCGTTGAGAAGGGCATCATCGACACCCTGCCGAACGGCGTGCTGGCCGGCTTCCCGGTCGTCGACGTGAAGGCCACGCTGACCTTCGGTTCCTACCACGACGTGGACTCGAACGAAAACGCGTTCAAGATGGCCGCCTCCATGGGCTTCAAGGAAGCCATGCGCCGCGCCAGCCCCGTCATCCTCGAACCGATGATGGCCGTGGAAGTCGAGACGCCGGAAGACTACGCCGGTACCGTCATGGGCGACCTGTCCAGCCGTCGCGGCATGGTGCAGGGCATGGACGACATGCCTGGCGGCGGTAAGGTCATCAAGGCCGAAGTGCCGCTGTCAGAGATGTTCGGCTACTCGACCAGCCTGCGTTCCGCGACGCAAGGCCGTGCGACGTACACCATGGAGTTCAAGCACTACAGCGAAGCTCCGAAGAACGTCGCCGACGCGATCATCACCGCGCGCGGCACCAAGTGAACTCCGGCGGCTTAGGCCGCCGCATCGTCGTCTTCCCGCCTCGTGCTCCGGTTGCCAGTCGCCGGGGAGTCACACGAGACGGGGAAACGTAAAACCAACCGACTGGCATGCTCTTTCCCTGGAGATACAGAAATGGCAAAAGGCAAGTTTGAACGCACCAAGCCGCACGTCAACGTGGGCACGATTG
>CALMQC010000127.1 GCA_937871895.1 uncultured Roseateles sp.
GTGTTAACAGGCCCTAGTGTTTGCCCCGAGTTTAGGATTGCGGCCTGCCCATGCTCCACGCCCTTCGCGTCCGACCCTTTGCCCAGCGCTGGTTGCTGGCATTGATGCTGCTGCTACCCCTGGCACAGGGCGCGGCCTGGCTGCACACGCTGTCGCACGCCACCGGCGGTGCGGCGCATGCCGCCGAGCATGAAGGCAGCGAGGGCCTGGTCCAGGACCTGTGCGATCTGTGCCTCACGGCCGCCCATCTGGCGGGCAGTGCGCCCGGCCCCGTGGGGCTGCCGATGCTGATGCAGGCCTCGGCCAGCGTCCAGCCGGTCGGTCAGCCGCCAGCTGCGGTCTCGGCGGCGCCGCTGTGGCGCCGGGGTGCACGGGGCCCGCCGGGCGCAGACGCGATGTCTGCCGCCCTGCTTTCCTGACCCCGCGCCCCGCGCTGGCCCTTCCTCATTCGGCCGCGTCGGCGCCTGCTGCGTGACCGCGCCCGGCCTTGGGCAGCGGCGCGCCTGGAGCCTTTCTCATGTTGTCACGATTCCCCCTCGCCCGGCGCCACGTGGCGCTGGCCGCCGCCTGCGTCTGCCTGCCGTTCAAGCTGGCGCCGGCCTTTGCCCAATCCACCGCCAAACCCACCCCGGAAAGCCTCGACAAAGTCGTCGTCACCGGCAACCCACTGCGCGGCACGCTCTCGTTGCCGGCCGACGCGCTGGAGGGCGACGCCCTCGTCCTGCAGCGCAGCAGCAACCTCGGCGACACGCTGTCCGGCATGCCCGGTGTGGCGGCCTCCAACTTCGGGCCCAATGCCAGCCGGCCGGTGATCCGTGGCCTGGACGGCGACCGCGTGCGCATCCTCAGCAATGCCGGCGCCTCGGTGGACGCCTCCAACCTCAGCTTCGACCACGCCGTGGCGCTGGACCCGCTGGTGGTGGACCGCATCGAGGTGCTGCGCGGCCCGGCCGCCTTGCTCTATGGCGGCAACGCGCTTGGCGGCGTCGTCAACCTGCTGGACAACCGCATCCCCAAGACCCTGACGCCCGGCGTGACCGGCGCGGCCGAACTGCGCCTCGGTGGCGCAACGCAGGAGCGCAGCGGCGCCCTGGTGCTGGACGGCGGCAACGGCCGCAGCAACACCGGCTGGGGCTGGCATGCCGACTTCTCCGGCCGCGATGCCAGCGACCAGCGCACGCCCCGTTTTGACAGCGACGGCGAATGGCGTAGCAGCGTGCGCAACTCCGCGAGCGATGGCCGCGCCGGCGCACTCGGCGGCTCGGTCTTCTTTGGCAGCGGCTATGCCGGCGTCTCGGTGGACGACCTGCGCAACCACTACGGCGTCACCGCCGAGCCCGACGTCAACATCCGCATGCAGCGCCAACGTGTGGCCACGGCCGGTGAGTGGGCGGCCCCGGGCGCCGCCATCACCAAACTGACCTGGCAGGCCAGCCGCAACCGTTACGAGCACCAGGAAGTCGAAGGCGATGGCGCCGTGGGCACCACCTTCAAGAGCCGGGGCAGCGATGGCCGGCTGGAAGCCACCCACGCCGCGCTGGCGCTGGGCCAGGCCAAGCTCAGCGGCGTGTTTGGCGCCCAGTGGGAGCAGCTCGACTTCTCGGCCCTGGGCGAGGAGGCCTTTGTGCCCAGCACCCACACCCGGCAAACCGGCGTGTTCCTGCTGGAGCAGCTCGACCTCGCCGGCGCCCAGCTCACCGCCGGCCTGCGGCAAGAGCGGGTCACCGTCCGCTCCGAGGGTGATGCTGACGCCAGCGACGCCAAGTTCGGCCCCGCGCAAGCGCGCAGCTTCCAACCGCGCAGCCTGGCCCTGGGCGCCACGCTGCCGCTCGGCCAGGGCTGGCAGTTCAGCAGCAATCTGAGCCGCAGCGAACGCGCCCCGGCCTACTACGAGCTCTACGCCAACGGCATCCACGTGGCCACCGGCAATGTGGAGCGGGGCGACATGGGCCTTGGGCTGGAACGCGCTCGGGGCCTCGACCTCGGCCTCAAGTGGGAAGGCCAGGCCAGCCACGTGCACTTCAACGTCTACGAGACGCGCTTTGACCGCTACATCGCCCTCGCCGCCACTGGCGAAGAGGTCGACGATGCAGGCGAGCGCTTCCCGGTCTACGCCTTTGAGGGCGTGCCGGCGCGGCTGCGCGGGGTGGAGTTGGAAGGCCGCTTCGCGCTGCCGACCACGGACTGGGCGTCCGGCCTCCATCTGGCCCTCCTGAGCCAGCTCGACGCCGTGCGCGGCGAGCGCCGCGACAC
>CALMQC010000128.1 GCA_937871895.1 uncultured Roseateles sp.
CCCTCGCGCAGCGCGATGCCGGCGTGCGAGTAGCGCAGGCCGAGGCGCGAGAGGTCGGTGCCCGTGCGGGCGACGAGGGCCGCCGCCGCCGGGCTTTGCGCCAGCCGGGCCTTGATGACGGCGGCCAGTTGCAGCAGCCGGTCTTGCTCGGCGGGGCTGCTGCGCGGCGGGGCGTCACAGGTGCGCAGCACGCCGGCCTGCGCACCGATCACCGTGACGGCCAGCAGCGCCGCGACGAGCCAGCGCGTCACAGCGGCTTGGCCGCCAGCTCCTGATGCCAGGTGTCGTCCAGCGCCAGGAAGAAGGCCTGGCGGTTGTCGGCGTACGCGAACTCGATGCCGTAGGGCTTGGCCGTGGCCTGCACCGC
This sequence comes from uncultured Roseateles sp., assembly GCA_937871895.1. Classification (GTDB taxonomy): domain Bacteria; phylum Pseudomonadota; class Gammaproteobacteria; order Burkholderiales; family Burkholderiaceae_C; genus Pelomonas. The sequence continues at coordinate 368 of CALMQC010000128.1, forward strand.
GTCGCCCACCGTGAGCGCGCGGGGCGCCAAGGCGGCCACAGGCAGGGTCAGCGCAAAGGCCTCGCCACCTTCGGCCGCGGGTGCGAGCTTGAGCGTCACGCGGCCCGCGCCGGCTTCAGCCACATCGGTGACGCGGTAGCGGCCTTGCGCGCGCTGGCCACCGCCATCAGAACTGTGGCTGATGCTGTGCAGCGAGGTGGAGAGGCTGCCGAGCGAGGCCGAGGCGGCGCTGGAGGCGGACGAAGCGATCGACTCCGCCTGCACGGCGCAGGCCAGGCTGAGACTGCAGAGAACAAAGGCAAGACGGCGCATGGCGGGGCTCCGAAAGAGTGACGGGTGGGCGCTGCTTAGCGCGGCAGAGCGCGGGGTGGTTGACGCGAAGCACTCACAGGCGCTGCGCGAAGCCGATGCGGTTGCCGTCAGGGTCCCGCACGGCGAAGTCCACCACGCCCCAAGGCCGGGTTTCGAGCGGGCGCGTCATCAAGGTGCCGGCCTCCTGGCACTGCGCGTAGTAGGCCTCAATGCCAGTCATGTGCACGTAGATGGCGCCACCGCCCGGCGTCTCGTCGGCCTCGGCCACGTGCAGATGCAGCTCGATGCCATCGCGCATCACGCCCGCGCGCACGGCCGGGCTGCCCCACTGCCAGTGCACGATGAAGCCGAGCTGGTCACGGTAGAAGTGCAGCGCCTGGGCCAGGTCACTCACGGTGAAGACCGGGAAGGCATTGAGCAGGTAGGGCGCCATGGGGCCTCCTTAGAACTCGACGACAGCGCGGATGGACTCACCCCGGCGCATCAGCTCGAAACCTTCGTTGATGCGTTCGAGCGGCAGCTTGTGGGTGATGAGCTCGTCGATCTGGATCTTGCCGTCCATGTACCAGTCGACGATCTTCGGCACATCGGTGCGGCCGCGTGCGCCGCCGAAGGCGCTGCCTTCCCACTTGCGGCCGGTGACGAGCTGGAAGGGCCGCGTGCTGATCTCGGCGCCGGCCGGTGCCACGCCGATGATGATGCTGCGGCCCCAGCCCTTGTGCGTGCACTCCAGGGCCTGGCGCATCAGCTGCACGTTGCCCACGCACTCGAAGGAGTAGTCGGCACCGCCGTCGGTCATCTGGACGATGTGGTCCACCACATTGCCGACGTCCTTGGGGTTGATGAAGTCCGTCATGCCAAAGCGCCGCGCCATGGCCTCGCGCGCGGGGTTGATGTCCACGCCAATGATCTTGTTGGCCCCCACCATCTTGGCGCCCTGGATCACGTTGAGCCCTATGCCGCCGAGGCCGAAGACCACCACGTTGGCGCCCGCCTCGACCTTGGCCGTGAAGAGCACGGCCCCGATGCCGGTGGTGACGCCGCAGCCGATGTAGCAGACCTTGTCGAAGGGCGCGTCGGGCCGGATCTTGGCCAGCGCAATGCCGGGCACCACGATGTGGTTGGCAAAGGTGCTGGTGCCCATGTAGTGGAAGAGCGGCTCGCCATTGAGCTTGAAGCGCGAGCTGCCGTCGGGCATCAGGCCCTTGCCTTGCGTGGCGCGGATGGCCTGGCAGAGGTTGGTCTTGCGGCTGAGGCAGAACTTGCACTGCCGGCACTCGGGCGTGTAGAGCGGGATGACGTGGTCGCCCTTGGCGAGCCAGGGCACCTTGCTCTCCAGCACCACGCCCGCGCCCTCGTGGCCGAGGATGGCGGGAAAAAGGCCCTCTGGGTCGGCGCCCGAGAGCGTGTACTCATCGGTGTGGCAGATGCCGGTGGCCTTGACCTCGACGAGCACCTCGCCGTCCTTGGGGCCCTCCAGGCCCACGGTTTCGATGGTCAGGGGGGCGCCGGCCTTCCAGGCGACGGCTGCACGGGTTTGGATGCTCATCGGGTCAACTTTCAGTTTTTCGGTTGGAAGGCAGCGTCGCCAAATTGCCAGAGGAAGAAGCTCCAGACATCGGCCGTTTCATCGAGGCGCTGGGCCACGCTGGAGCCCATGCCATGGCCGGCCTCAAAGTCCACGCGCAGCAGCACGGGGCGGCTGCGATAGCTCTCGGGGTTGGCAGCCTGCAGTCGCGCCGCGAACTTGCCCGGCAACCAGGCCTCGACGCGCGGGTCGTTGGCGCCGGTGGTGACGATCACGGCCGGGTAGGCCTTGCCGTCCTGCACGCGGTGGTAGGGGCTGATGGCGTGCATGGCCTTGAAGTGCTCGGAGTTGGTGACGGTGCCGAACTCATGCACATTGGGCGGGCCGTTGGGCGTGGTCTCCATGCGCAGCATGTCCGAGAGACCGACCGCGCTTTGCGCTGCCGCCAGCAGGTCAGGCCGCTGCGTGAGGGTGCCGCCGATGGTGATGCCACCCGCGCTGCCGCCGGTGCCGGCCAAGGTCTTGGGGCTGGTGATCTTCTGGGCAATCAAATACTCGGCGCAGGCGATGAAGTCCGACACCGTGTTCTGCTTGTTCAGGATGTGGGCGCCCTGGTGCCATTCCTCGCCTAGCTCGCCGCCGCCGCGCACGTGGCAGGTGGCCGTCACGCCGCCGCGCTCCAGCCAGGCCAGGCGCGTCGCGCTGAACTCGGGATCGCGGGTGATGCCGTAGGCGCCGTAGCCAGTGAGGATGGTGGGGCGTTGGCCGTCGGCCACCATGTCCTTGCGCGACACGATGGACAGCGGCACCAGCACGCCGTCATGGCTCTTGACCATCACGCGCTGCGACTTGAAGGGCGTGGTGTCGAGTGCCAGCGGCTTTTGCACCGAGACGGTCTCCGTCATGCCGCTGCGCACGTCCACCACCACGCTCTGCGCCGGCTGCGTCCAGCCCGACATCAGCAGCAAGACCTTGCCACCCTTGAGCGGCTCGATCTCGCGCAACGTACCTTCAAAAGGCAGGGGCACGCTGCTGACCTTGCCGTCCTGGGTGCCCACGCGCCAGAGCTTGCTGACGCCCGCGTCGAGCGCCTTGACGTAGACCGCGTCGTCGCCCACGGTGAGCGTCTGCAGCACGCTGTCGCCGGCCGGCAGCACGGTCTTGAACTTGGACTTGGGGTCGCGCAGGTCCAGGCGCAGCAGCTCGCGGCGCGAGGCGGTCTTTTGGCTGATCGCGTAGACGACGTCGCCCACGAGGGCCGCACGGATCACGCGGTCCGCCGGGGTGACGATGCGGCGCCAGCTGGTGGCGGCGCCCTGGATGCCGTTGCGCGGCGCGACCCAGAACGAGCGGTCCACCGCGTCGCCGTGCAGCATCTGCGCCATCACGAAGTGCGAGGAGCTGGCGGTGTGCAGGTAGGGCAGGTCTTCAATCGCGAGCTTGAGCTTGGGGCTGACCTCCCAGCCAAACTGCACGGTGTCCTTCGCAGCGTCCTGCCCCAGCTTGTGCAGGTAGACCGCGCTCTTGTTGTAGCGCTCGCCCTCGGGGTGGCGGTTGTAATAGAAGCCCGAGGCATCGGGCAGCCAGCCCACGCCGTACTGGTTGAGGCCGGTGCGGTCGATCGCCTCGGACAGCAGCTTGCCCGTGCTCACGTCCAGCACGCGCAGCACGCTGTTTTCGCTGCCGCCCTTGGACAGGCCCAGCGCCACCAGCTTGCCGCCGGGCGCCACCGCCATCCAGTCCACGGCGTGCTTGCCCGGATCGCCGGGGATGGCGTTGGGGTCGAGCAAGGCGCGCTCGGTGCCGCCCAGGCCCTGGCGCAGCCACAGCACGGGCTGGTTCTTGCCGGGCAGACGCTTCATGTAGAAGAGCTGATCGCCCTCCACCGTGTAGTCGCCGGTGCTTTCGCCCGAGTCGGCCAGCTCACCCAGCCGCGCGCGCAAGGCAGCACGCCCGGGCAGGCGGGCCAGAGCGTCGGCCGCGTAGGTGGATTGGGTCTTGAGCCAGCCCTGGAAGGCGTCGGACTTCATGTCCTCCATCCA
>CALMQC010000129.1 GCA_937871895.1 uncultured Roseateles sp.
GCGGGATGCACGCCGATATCGAAGCTCGTGAGGCCGAGGCTGTTGGCGCGGTAGGTGTAGATCGCCACGCTGCTGTCCCGGCTGGAGCGGGCCGCTTGGCAGCTCAGGCTGATGCTGCGCGAATAGGCCCAGCGCACGCCGATCGACTGCGTGGCGTCGTTGTCGTAGGCCCCAACGCTGTCGCGCCGGTTGCTGATGCGGTTGATGCTGGCCTGCAGGAAGAGCTTGCCGGTGAGCTCGTAGTTGGCAGTGGCGCCGAGCGAGTGGTAGAGCCGGTCAATGTCGGACGACTGGATGCGGCTCTCGACCCCGGTGTCACGGCTGGCGTTGAAGCGCAGCTGCAGCTTGGGCGTCGGCAGCCAGCTCCAGGCCAGTGCACCGGTGGTGCCGCTGAAGCTGTTGACGAACAGCAAGTCGTTGCGCGTGCGGCTGCGGCTGACGCGGGCATCCAACTGGCTCGAACCGCCCGTGGCCCAGGAAGCGGTCAGGTCAATGTCGGTGCGGCGGTAGGGGTTCTCAAGCAGCAATGGGAAGCCGGACACGACCACCGGGTAGCGTGGATTCTTGCCTTTGGCCTTGCGGCCAACGATGCCCACTTTCAGGTTGGCACCCGGCTTGGCATACGCGCCGACCTGCAGCGAGTGCTGGGAGAAGGCGAAGCGGCTGTATTCAATGGCGCTGAAGTCGCGCTTTCTATAAGCCCAGCCGGCCTCCAGGCTGTAGCGGCTCTTGGCCCCGAGTCGCACAAGGGCTGAGTACTCGCCATTGCTCTCGCGGTTTTGCTGTGAGGGCAGCGGCACGTTGTCCGCGCCGCGGCCGATGTTGAACTCGGCCAAGGTGCGGTTGCGGCTGGCCAGCAGCGTCCCAGACAGGTCGCCCAGGGTCTCCCAGTCAACCGTAGAACGGCCCGAGTAGCTGGTGTTGTTCAGGTCACGGAGCGTCGCATAGCGGTTGTTGTTGGCCGACGTGTCGATACGCAATCGCGCCCGACCGAGTCGCTGGTCCAGCCCAGCCAACAAGCCCAGGGAGGTGACGCGGTCCGAGTTGGCGGTGTCGCCACGCCGATAGACGTTGGACACATGCGTGAGGCCGGCGCTCGCACCGAAGTAATAGGGCGAGGATTCCTGCCCCTGCGCCGACCAGGCGGAGAGCAGCAGGCCGAGAGCGAGACAGAGGCGAGGGGTAGGCAGCAGCATCAGTTCAAAACGCGTGACGATCGAAGATCACGAGCCGGACCGTGCGCATGATGATCTGCAGGTCCAGCGCGATGGACCAATTGCGCAGGTACTCAAGATCGTATTCGACGCGGGCCCGCATCTTGTCGAGGGTGTCGGTTTCGCCACGCAAGCCATTGACCTGCGCCCAGCCTGTGATGCCGGGGCGCACCTTGTGCCGGACCATATAGGCCTTGATCAACTGGCGGTACTCCTCGTTGTGCGCCACCGCGTGGGGGCGGGGGCCAACAATGCTCATGCGGCCCTGCAACACATTGATGAATTGCGGCAGTTCGTCAAGCGAGGTGCGGCGGATGAAGGCCCCGAAGCGTGTGATGCGGGGGTCGTCCTTGGTGGCCTGCTTGACCACGGGGCCGTTGTCCATCGTGCGCATGGAGCGGAATTTGTAGACCTCGATCTCTTCGCCATCGAGCCCATTGCGGCGTTGCTTGAAGATGATGGGGCCGGGCGAGCTGAGCTTGACGCCGATGGCGATCAAGACCAGTAGCGGCGAGATCAGTACCAGGATGATGGACGCGAGCACGATGTCGCTGATGCGCTTCATCAACTGGTTGGTGCCGGTGAAGGGGGTTTCGCAGATACCTACGACGGGCATGCCGGCCAAGTCCAGCAGCCGGCCCTGGATGATGCTGATGCCGAAGACGTCAGGCACGAAGAACAGCGAGGCCGTGGTGCCCTGGATGCGTTCGAGCAACTCGACGATGCGCGGCTGCGAGCCCAGGGGCAAGGTGATGTAGACCTCGCGCACGCCGTGCTGACGGATGTAGTCGGGCAGACTGTCCAGCGAACCCAGGACTTTGTCGGACGCATCGGCGTGCAAGCGATCGGGGCTGCGATCATCAAAGAATCCAAGGCACTCGACCCCGCCAGCCTCGCGCAGCGAGCGTGCCACCTTGTGTCCGAGGCCCGCCGCGCCAACAACGACTGCCGTGCGCCGCGCACCCGGGGCCCGGGCCCGCCAGCGTTGGATGCGCCGGCCTGACTCAATGGCGACGATCTGCAGCACGGGCGTGATCGCGCCCCACCAATACAGGACATGATCTTCGAAATAGTGCAGGCTGTTGGTGGCGTAGCCGCACAGCAGCAGGATGCCCAGCAGCACCACCCACGACGAGATGACGTCAATCAGCGCGCTGGCCGGGTGGTCGCCAAAACGGTTGCGGCCCGGGAAGGTGAGGGCGAACACCAGCAGGCACAGGGTCAAGGCCGGCCGCATCACCGGCTCGTCGAAGTAGTCGCTGACCGCCAGATAGCTCAGCACGATCAGCCCAGGCTCCAGGAGCGCGGCCACCAGCGACTCCACCGATTGCGGTGCGCTGTAGAACGTTCTCTTGTAGCTGCGATCCTCGAACATCGTGCCGGCGGACAGGGCGGTGAAAGATAGACGCGGGATTCTCTGCGAATTTCGTGCTCTCCCTGATTGACGAGTGAGCCACGTTCATGGGTCGTCTGGTGAATTCCCACCTTTTGAGCGACCGCAGCCTGTCCATGAGTCGGTCGCTTCGACCGGTCTGCGCGGGCGGCGTCCCTAGAATCTGCGGATGCTTGATTCTTGGATAAAGATGGCCGCCCCGGCGGTGCAGGAGCGTCTGGTGCTGCTGGGCAACCACGTGCTCTCGCGCGAACCTGTGGCGCAACAGCGTCTGGCGCGGATCACCGGCCGGGCCGTTGTGGTGCATGTGGCTGGGGCGCCGGGCTTTCTGCCGGCGCCGCCCGATTTGGTGCTGGCGGTGACGCCCGCCGGGCTGTTCGAGCGGCTCGATGCTGCGCCGCCCGAGTCGCTGCGCGTCGAGATCGACGGCAGCCAGCCCTGGCAGTTGGCGATGTCGGCCCTGGGCGTCGAGCGGCCCCGGGTGACCGTTCAGGGCGATGCGGCGGTGGCTTCTGAGCTGAGCTGGCTGATCGAGAACCTGCGCTGGGACATCGAGGACGACCTGGCCGGCGTGGTCGGGCCGCTGCCCGCGCGGCAGATCGTGCGCTTTGCGCGCAGCGCTCGCGATGCGATTGGGGCGTTGGCCAAGACGGTGGCGGCGAGCGCAGGCGGTTTGGCTCGCAAGCCATGATCAGCGGCTTGCGTTTCGTCGCGCGCCTGCTCGTCATCGCCTGGACGATTTGGCGCTTCGGGCTTGACGACCTCGCGCTGTCGGGCCTGCGCGCGCGGCGCTTCCGCCTGCTGCGGCGCCTGACACGGCTGGGCCGCCAGTGGCAGCAGCCACGCGGCGTGCGCCTGCGCTTGGCTCTGGAGCACCTGGGCCCGATCTGGGTCAAGTTCGGGCAGGTCCTCTCGACGCGGCGCGACCTGCTGCCGCCCGACATGGCCGACGAGCTGGCCCGCCTGCAGGACCGCGTCCCGCCGATTGACCCGCAACTGGCCCGCAGCCTGGTGGAGCGCGCCTTTGGCCGGCCGGTTGGTGAACTCTTTGGCTCCTTCGACGAGCATCCGGTGGCCAGTGCGTCCATCGCCCAGGTGCACTTCGCCACGCTGAAGGACGGCCGCGAGGTCGCCGTCAAGGTGCTGCGGCCCGGCATGCTGGACTTCATCGACGACGATCTGGCGCTGATGCGCTTCGTGGCCGTCTGGATCGAGCGCCTGTCCAGCGACGGCCGGCGGCTCAAGCCCGTCGAGGTGGTGGCCGAGTTCGACATGTACCTGCATGACGAGCTCGACCTGGTGCGCGAAGCCGCCAACGCCGCCCAGCTGCGCCGCAACATGGCGGACCTGGACTTGGTGCTCGTGCCCGAGATGCACTGGGACCTGTGCAGTGCCGAAGTGCTGGTGATGGAGCGCATGAAGGGCGTGCCCATCTCTCAGATGGAGCGCCTCGTCGCTGCGGGCATCGACATCAAGAAGCTGGCGCGCGACGGCGTCACCATCTTCTTCACCCAGGTGTTCCGTGACGGCTTCTTCCACGCCGACATGCACCCGGGCAACATCCAGGTCAGCATCGAGCCGGCCACTTTCGGCCGCTACGTGGCGCTGGACTTCGGGATCATCGGCACGCTCACCGAGACCG
>CALMQC010000130.1 GCA_937871895.1 uncultured Roseateles sp.
GCCCTTGAAGTTGAAGCGGCCGATGTAGGCGCGGCTGGGCATCTCGAACTTGCCGACCACGATGTTGTCGAGGCCGCCCGAGACGTCTTCCCACACCGTCTTGTCGGCCGCGAGGCTGGCGCGGCTCTGGTCCACGAAGGCCAGCTTGGCCGTCTTGCCGATCTTGACCGTGCCTGAATCGGGTTGCTCGACGCCCTGGATCATGCGGAACAGCGTGGACTTGCCCGCGCCGTTGGGGCCGATGATGCCGACGATGGCGCCGGCCGGCACCTTGAAGCTGAGGTTGTCGATCAGCACGCGGTCGCCAAAGCTCTTGGACACGTTCTCAAACTCGATGACCTCATTGCCCAGGCGCTCGGCCACGGGGATGAAGATCTCGTTCGTCTCGTTGCGCTGCTGGTACTCGACGTCGCTCAATTCCTCGAAGCGGGCCAGACGCGCCTTGCTCTTGGCCTGGCGGCCCTTGGCGTTGGAGCGCACCCACTTCAGCTCTTCCTTCATGGCCTTGGCGCGAGCGTCTTCACTCTTTTGCTCCTGCTCCAGGCGGCGTTCCTTCTGGTCCAGCCAGTCGGAGTAGTTGCCCTTCCAGGGGATGCCGTGGCCACGGTCAAGTTCAAGAATCCACTCGGCCGCGTTGTCCAGGAAGTAGCGATCGTGGGTGATGGCCACCACGGTGCCGGGGAAGCGCTGCAGGAACTGCTCCAGCCACTCCACGCTTTCAGCGTCCAAGTGGTTGGTGGGCTCGTCGAGCAGCAGCATGTCGGGCTTGGAGAGCAGCAGCCGGCACAGGGCCACGCGGCGCTTCTCGCCGCCGGAAAGTACGCCGATCTGGGCGTCCCACGGGGGCAGGTTCAGCGCGTCGGCGGCCAGTTCGAGCTGCAGGTCGGTGTTCTCGGAGCCGGCGGCGGCAATGATGGCTTCCAGCTCACCCTGCTCGGCGGCCAGCTTGTCGAAGTCAGCGTCCGGCTCGGCGTAGGCGGCATAGACCTCGTCCAGGCGCTTCTTGGCGGCCAGCACGCCGCCGATGCCTTCTTCCACGGCCTCGCGCACGGTCTGGTCCGGGTCCAGCTTGGGCTCCTGCTCCAGGTAGCCGATCTTGATGCCCGGCATCGGGATGGCTTCGCCGTCGATCTCCTTGTCGACGCCTGCCATGATCTTCAGCAGCGTGGACTTGCCCGAGCCGTTCAAGCCCAGCACGCCGATCTTGGCGCCGGGGAAGAAGCTGAGCGAGATGTCCTTGAGGATGTGGCGCTTCGGGGGAACGGTCTTGTTCACCCGATTCATTGAAAAAACGTACTGGGCCATGGGCTTTCCTGGAGGGCTCAAACTGACGCAGGCCCCGGAAGCGATCCCGGGGCCTGCAAATGCCCGGATTGTCGCCCAAGCTCCTTAGACTCAAGCCCATGAAGCTCGCCCTCGCCCTGTTTGCCGTCGCCTTGTCGCTGAACACCCAGGCGCAAACGCTGCGCTGGGCCTCCCAGGGCGACATGCAAACCCTGGATCCGCACTCGCAGAACGAGATCCTGACCAACACGCTCAACAACCACATCTACGAGTCCCTGACCCGGCGCGACAAGGACATGCGCATCGTGCCCGCGCTGGCGCTCGAATGGGCGCAGTCCACTCCGCTGCTCTGGAAGGTCAAGCTCCGCCCCGGCGTCAAATTCCATGACGGCACGCCCTTCACGGCCGAGGACGTGGTGTTCTCGATGGCGCGCCTGCGGGACGCCAACTCCCCGCACCGCGTCTACGCCAATGCCGTGGGCACGCCGAAGGCCGTGGACCCGCTGACCGTGGTCTTCGCGCTGGAGAAGCCCAACCCCGTGTTCCCGGAGATGTTGGTCAACCTCTTCGTGATGAGCAAGCGCTGGAGCGAGGCCCACAACGTGGCCCGGCCGCTGGACTTCAGGAAGCAGGAGGAGTCCTATGCCAGCATCAACGCCAACGGCACCGGGCCCTTCATGCTCGTCAGCCGCCAGCCGGGGGTGAAGACGGTCTTCAAGCGCAACCCCGCCTGGTGGGGCAAGTTCGAGGGCAACTTGCAGGGCTTCACCTACCTGCCCATTGGCAACGACGCCACCCGCACCGCCGCCCTGCTCTCGGGCGAGGTGGACTTTGTGATGGACCCGCCCCCGCGCGACGTCGAGCGCCTGCGGAGCACGCCCGGCGTCCAGGTGGTGGACGGG
>CALMQC010000131.1 GCA_937871895.1 uncultured Roseateles sp.
GCCCGTCGAGCCGGGAAGCGCCGTCGTCGGGTTTGACCCGAAGTGGTACGTGTACGCCGCCACGGAGTCGCCAGTGCCAGCCACAGAACAGGCCCTCGCCGATCTGAAATCCGAGGGCTATTCACCGGCCAACATCGCCGTATTGACTCTGCACGGCCTGGCCAGGAGCCGGATCGCGGGCAACGCCGGGCCATCACACCTCGCCGGATCCAAGCTTCGCCGACAAGCAGGCTACACCGCCGACGGGAACGCGCTCTGGACAGGCGGTGACTTGCTCGTGGACACGGTGTATCGCTTCAAGGGACAGGCGGCCGATGCCATCGTGGTCACGGAGATCGACTTCGACAAGTTCGAACAAGGCGAACGACGACGGCTGTTCGTCGCGCTGACGCGTGCCAGGCTTCAGGTTGCGCTGGTCACGACCGAGGTAGCGGCGGAGGTACTTAGGGCGCGGTTGGGGGCGTAGAGGGCTTGCGAGCCACTCAACGACGTGTCCGAGTCTCCTTGGCATGCGATTCGAATGCTCTACATCGGCTCGGACTGCAGCTCAGGCGACGTCGCTCTCAGTTGTGGTCGTCCCAGGGTCGACACCCCCCACGCTGCTGTCGTGGCAATTCCGAGGGGTTGACCTATACGGATCAAGCACTTTCGGCGGTTGGTGTCGAACTCGGGTGTTCAGACTGCATACCGTCGCTCGCGCCCTGAACGCGAATTGCGGCAGCGGTGAGGACGAATGCCTCATTCGTCAGACGTGAAGCCAATGGCGCGCCGCTTGGTGGAAGGTGGAGTCGTCCAGTTCGAGAGGTCCTGCGCCGTCAGCGCACCCACGTTGGCAGTGTCCGGTGCTGATGGAGTTTCCGGACTTACCTGATGTCCACTTCGCGGACTCTGCGAGCGCGCGATGCGCAGGTGTTGATTGCGAACTGACTTCTGGACGAGCTTTCGAATGTCCCTGGCGTTTCCGGACTGACGATCGCGTCCGCGCGCATATTGCCGACAGTAGTCGTGGACCACCTGGTGAGCAGCCATCTCAAGGACGATGCCCTCATCCGCGAACAGGCGCTCGGCAATCTCCGTCAGTTCGTCGCCGCTGTAGTCCTCGAACGAAATGAAAGTGTCGAATCGGGACTTCAGTCCAGGGTTGGAAGCCAGGAATTGCGCCATTTCGTCGGGGTAGCCGGCCACGACGACCACGAACTGCCCATGCTGGTCCTCCATGCGCTTCAGAAGCACCTGGATCGCCTCGGGCCCGAAGTCGCTGTTGGTGAGGGGGACGAGGGCATAAGCCTCGTCGATGAAGAGCATGCCGCCGATCGCCTTGTCGATCAAGGCACTTGTCTTGGGCGCAGTCTGGCCGACCCACTGAGCGACGAGGTCTTGACGGTCACATTCCACTAAATGGCCTCGTTCCAGCAGGCCCAGCGCGCGAAAGATGCGACCGAGAATGCGCGCAACGGTCGTCTTGCCCGTGCCGGGGTTTCCGGTGAACGCGAAGTGTGAGTTCAGGAAGCGCTCCGGGTTCTTGCCTACGCTCCGGTAGTACCTGACCAGATCGACGAGTTCGGCAATCTCCTGCTTCACGGCCGGAATGCCGGTCAGCGCGTCGAGATCGGATAACGCCTTGACCAGTTCTCCCTCGTCTATCGAGGTGGCCACTGCCGGCATGGCGGTGGTCTCGAATGCGGCCCTGATGTCGGCCAGCGTAAGACTCACCAGATCCCGGAAGGGGGTGCCCTCGGCAGCACCTCTGAGACGCCTTGCCAGCGAAGCCTTGGAGTCGTTGACGACACCCTTCACCCAACGTGCGTTGCCGAATGTCGAGTCGCGGCTGCGATAGGCGTTTTCCAGCCGTGCTTTCAGGTACTCCAACGCATCGGCATCGATGGCGAGCTGCAGCTTGTGGATGGCCGCCTGGGCGATGGCGAGGAGCTCGGCCGGGGTGTAGTCGTCCAGGTGGACCTCGCGACCCTGGAAGCGCGACCGCAGGCCAGGATTGCTTGCAAGAAAGACCCGCATTGGTTCGGGGTATCCGGCCACGATGACGCCGAAGTCGCCAGTCGAGTCGCCCATCGCCTTCAGCAGCACCTCGATGGCTTCCACACCGAAGTCGTTTCTGGACTTACCTGCCAATGAATAGGCCTCGTCGATGAACAGGATTCCGCCCTGAGCCCTCGTGATGGCTTCGAGCGTCTTCTTCTCAGTGGCGCCGATCACGTCGCCAATCAAGTGGGCGCGGCTGACCTCGACCACATGTCCCTTAGTCAGAAGTCCCAGGCTCTTGTAGATGGCACCAAGCATTCGTGCGACCTTGGTCTTTCCCGTGCCCGGATTGCCCGTCAGCACCAGGGACACCGGTGGATTGCAGTGCTCGCCAGAATCAACGCCAAGGCGTCTCAGCCGCTGGTTATGCAGGACCAGGCTGATGTCACGTTCGACGAGATCCTTCAGCGGCTGCAGGCCGGTCAGCCCCAGTAGCGCCTGGTAGTTGACTACGGTTGCGAGACCGTTCAGCCGCAGGGTCGGCCTGGACTGCTGTGCCGTCCGCTCGAGTTCCCCGACGACTCGATCTAGTTCGTGGGCCAGCAAGTGGGGGCCTGCCCTTTTCAGCACATCGGCAATGCTCCGGTAGTACCAGAGGGTCTGCTCCCGTCCGGCCTCGAAGAGCCGCCAAACATCGTCGCCCTGGGACCTCAGACCGTCCAACAGGCCTCGCGCGTTGTGCAGCTTGTCGGCCCCGACGACGAGTCGGACGCTATCGCTGGCACTCTCCAACCGGCGAACGAAGGCCTCCTTGCGCTCTCGCCAGTCCGGTTTCGGATCGATCAACGTGTCGGCACAACCCTCGACGATGTCGGCCACCCGGCGAGAGAACTTTCGTTCGATGTCCTCCAAGGCCGCGTGTCCGTCGCCGTTGTCCACGGCGTCATGGAGAAGCGCGGCAATGGCCTGATCCTCAGTCCCACCGTGCTCCTGGACGATCGACGTCACGGCGAGGACGTGTGAGATGTACGGGACGGTGCCGCCCTTGCGCGTCTGTTCGCGGTGGAAGTTCAATGCCGACGTGATGGCCCGGCGGAAACGTAGTGAGGCCTCGTAGGTCCGGACCTTCTCCTCCCTCAGCTCACCCAGCGGCGCGAGCGTCGCAAAGAGCTCCTGCTGCGCCGTGGCAGGGTGGCGTTCGTACCGGACAATCAGGAACGCATTGCCGGTGTGGCTCCGCACGTGCGGCTTGTAGGCCTGCAGGATGCGGGTGCACGCTTCGTTCAAACTCAGGCATTCTTCGGCTCCACGCACCGGCGCCGAACACTTGCACCCGTGAAGGGAAACGCTGTTTGGCTTCTTGATGACAAGGTAGAGGTCCTCCTGCAAGGCGATGGGAACCAGATACTTGTCACGATGGGCTCCCCACGAAAGGGAAGCCGCCTTCAGCTCATCGGAGAGTTCCCGCACCGCCTCCACCAGCGCAAACACCGGGTGGCCTCGCCTGAGCAGCAAGACCCTATTAGCGGCGTGCTTGTCTTGTTCGGCCATCGCAGTCAAGCCTCCGTCCCGGAAATGATGCGCAGTTGATAGACCGACCCGGCGAAGAAGCTCAGCATAGGGTTGCTCCAGCCGCTACAGTGGCGGCAAGTCAGCCACCGGCCCATCAAAGCGAACCCCGTCGTATGGTTGTTACCGGCGGCTGCTCGTGCACCAAAGCGTCGTATTCAACGCTGGCACCGCCCAATGCCACAGCCATACGGCCCCTCGCCGCGCCGTGCAACTTGATTCCGGCCCGTTCGCGCGGAGTGGCGAGCTCCACCTCCAGGAACTTCCCAGCGACTTGTATCCTTTCACGGATCGCCTGCTGCAAGAAACCGATGCCGCCGCCACCGCCAGCCATCACCACATCGAGCCGCCTCAAGGAGTGGTGGGGCCGGTCCAGCATCCCCTTGATCGCCCGCTCGTTGGCTTGCACCAGACGCAACAGCTCTGCGCGGATCTCGGTTGCGATGGATTTGGCGTTCTCATGCGACTGAAGATCCTCCACGCGTAAATCGCAACCCAGCTCCTGGACCAACCCGGTCTTCAGCAGCGTCTCCTTAATCCCGCGAATCCGTGCGCTTACATCTGCCAGCGCTACAGCATCCCGCCGCTTCGCGCGTGCTTCGAGAAGCTCCAGGACGATCGCGTCCAATGCATTGCCCGCCTTGAAGAGGCTGACCTGCGGCCCGAGCGGGTACAACTTGCGGTGAACTTGAGACATGCCGTCAGGAACCAGAGACCGAAACAGCCCGATGTCAGTCGTGCCGGCACCGACGTCAATCACTGCACAAATCCGATCCTCGTTTTCTGCGCCTTCCAGCAGGTCCACTGCGGCGGCAAGCGGTTCAATCACGTCCACCGCGCGGCAGCGGGGTTTGGCGCTTGCCTGCACGTGCTCCAGCAAGGATGTCACGGTCACCGTGCCCCATTCGCGCTGGAAGGCCATCTGCCGCGCCTGGGCACAGAGTCGGTCGAGGGACGCGTCGGCGGCTGTCTTCACCTGCGCGGGCCACACGGGGTGAGCAATTCGTATGTCGACGCTCTTCAGCGTCGACTCGCCAATCTCATCGGCTTCAGCAGCCGCACGCAACGCGTACGCCAACAGGCCCGCGAGCAACTGCTCGCGCGTCACACCCAGCCCCGGTGCTGCTTCGTCACGCAGACGCCCCGGCTCCTTCAGCCAGAGCTTCGGGCTTGCCTCGTAGAGCGCCGGTGTACGGGAGTCTTTCCGGGCAACGAACGCCCGCTCCCCGTAGCGGACATACCGCCGGTCCTCGTCGATGTGGACTTCACTGCGGATCGACGCGTCGTCCAGCCTCGACTTCGTGACGTTGCCGATCGCCAGGGCTTCCAACTTGCCCCGGGGCGACCTGCGAACGGCGCGAATGGCGCTGGTTCCGAAGTCGATGCAAAGCACTCCGCCCATGCTTGTCTGCTCCCGACACACACCGATGCCCGACGGCACCAGCACTGCCCATCAAACGGCTTCCACCAGCGCTGCCAGCAGGACGCGCACCGACCCATCCGGCCTTCGTACCTGCACACCCGCCCGAAGGATCCTCACCTCGCTGACGACACGACCGTCGTCTGCCGTCAGATGGTGCGAGAGCGGGTCGTAGCTGACCACAGCACCCGTCTCTCCCAACGGAGCGATACCCAGCGTCGCGGCCGATTGCTCCAGCATGGTGGTCAATGACGCGGCACGACTGGCATCCGGGAGCTCGGCGACGAAGGCGCTCCAGGCCGGCAAGAGGCGCGCGAAAGCTGCCTCCGTCTCGTACAAGTCCCGCTCAGCATGGTTCGCGTCTGCCGGCTCAGCGTCAAGCGTCGCCAGGCCTGGCGTGTGCTTCGCCACCGAGGAGTAGCAAGCGTCCCAGTTCACGTACGCGGCACGCCATGCCGGAACCATCGCGCGCCAGTGCGTTGCTGCCTGGCTTCCGTAGCGCTCAAGCTCAGCGGCTAGCAACGACATCGTGGCGAGCGCCAGCGTGTTCGCCACCGCTGCCACCTGTTTCGATGCCGAGCCGTCCGAGGCGGCGCCAGCCAGACGCCCGAATGCCACGACGAAGCTCGGCTGCATCAAGACCGCGGGGGCCGCGGCAACTTGGCCCTGCACCAGATGAAGCAGGGTGCTCACTCCGGCAGCGAAACCCTTGTCTGCGCATTCGGCACCCCGATCCGGCCCCACCAGGGCATCGACCATCGCCGCAGTTCCCTCGGCAAGTGCCCGGGCAGACTCGGCTCCGGTGGGCTTCAACAGCTTGGGCGCCTCCCTCAGCAGGGCCTCGGTACGCTCCAATGTTTGGGCAGCAGCAACCTGTGGTGCGTAGAACTCCCTGATGTAGCTCAGTCTGTCGGCGAATGTCGACAAGGCCCATCGCAGCAGGTCCGGCACGAGGTTGTCAGGCAGCGACCGATCCCTCAAGCATTGTTCGATGTACGGCCGAGACCACACCACGCTCAGCCTCGCAAGCGTAGTCATGGCCGCCTGCTGTTCATCCCTCTGCGCCAGTGCCGCGAGCGGCGGCGGTGCAACCTCGGCCCAGCGAGTGAGCTTGAGCGCACGCTTTCGTGCCTCCTTCACGCCCAGCGAACTGGCCAACCCCAACAGGGCCACCGATCGCAGCGCCATGCAGTCGTCTGGCTCGTTCAGGAAGCCCACCGCCAGCGTGGCCACCGCGCGACCTGCATCGGACTGCCACGCATCGTCCTTGGGGCTTGGCATGTCCAAGAGCGCGCGCAGCCTGTCTGTGGGGCTTGGTCCCGTGGCATCCTGCGACGGCACGTCGTTGGGTTCAAGTGCTTCGCTGTTCATCCTCTTGGGCGAAGTTGGTTGTCGGAGGCGTCTGCCCGATGATCGCGGCACAAGCTGGAAGGGGCGACCCGGCCAACTGGCTTGACTGGTCTGGCGAACCCAGAACGAGTTGTGCTACCCGCCAGCATATGCTTGGTCGCGCGAAGCAAAGTCCAATAGCATGACCTTCCGCTCATCGAGTATCTTGTAAACAAGT
>CALMQC010000132.1 GCA_937871895.1 uncultured Roseateles sp.
GCCGCAACCTGGGCAGGACCAGGGGGCTGGTGACGAGGGCGCCGCGTGCCTGGTTGCCCTGCTGGGTGAGGTGCAAGCTGAGCACGGCGGCGGGCTTGGGGGCCGAGAGCAGGCGGCGGATCAGTCCCTCGTAGCTGCTGCGGCGGGTGGCAGGGTCCAGCCATTCATCGTTGACGCCGAACTCGACGATGACGAGATCCGGCTGGGCGTCCAGCACGTGCGCGTCAAGGCGCTGCACGGCGGCCGCGGAATCCGTGCCGCCGACGCCAGCATTGATGAAGCTGAGCTTGCCCCTGCCCGGCTGCGCCAGCAGCCAGCGCTGCAACTGCCCGGCCCAGCCTTGTTGTCGCGGGGGGCTGGCCGCATAGCCGGTGGTGATGGAGCCGCCGATGACCGCCACCGTCAGGGTCTGGCCCTGCTGCCAGTTGGACAGTGCCTGCTGCAAGCGTGGGTCGGTGCCCGCATGGGCAATCTCAAGCGACAGGAGCATCAGCAGGAGCAGTAGCAGTCGGCGCATGGCGAGCAAGGCGCGAGAGCATTTCAAGCTCGGCGCGGACATGGTGATAGGGGCACTCCCAAGGGCCGGCCTTGGGCGTGGAGGGCAGGGGCTGCAGATCGGCGTCGAGCATCTTGATCCAGTCGCCATGCTGGCGGTCCACATGGTGCTGGCTGATGAAATGCCAGCTGCGCTGCGCCGCCTGCGCAAAGCGGGCCTCGCCGCTGATCTCGAAGGCATCCCAGTAGCCGACCATGGCCTCCGCCTGCACCCACCAGTGGCGCCGCGTGTCGGTGGGCTGGCCGCCAAACTCGCCCGCGCCCAGCATGCTGCCGTCGGGCGCCATGCCCGTCGCCAGCACGGCGTCGGCGATGGTGACGGCCAAACTGCGCGCGCGGGTCAGGCGCGCAGCGTCGCCCAGCACCTCAGCGGCACGCACCAGCAGCCAACCGGACTCAATGTCATGGCCCCAGGACAGCAGAGGCGTCATGTTCTGCCAGTCGCGGCTGAAGAACTGGCCGAAGCAGCGGTCCTGCGGGCGCCAGAGCCGG
Organism: uncultured Roseateles sp.; assembly: GCA_937871895.1. Taxonomy (GTDB): domain Bacteria; phylum Pseudomonadota; class Gammaproteobacteria; order Burkholderiales; family Burkholderiaceae_C; genus Pelomonas. The sequence goes on from CALMQC010000132.1 coordinate 1,048, forward strand.
TCCAGGAAGAGGTCGATCAACTCGGCCAGGCGCTCGCGCACGCGGTGTTCCGGGCGGGTCCGGTAGAGCTCGGTGAAGGCCTCCATCACGTGCAGCAGCGTGTTGGTGGTCTTGGGGGCGGGGGGCTCGGCGTCCGATAGCTTGGCGCCGGGCAGCACCTGCCAGTCGCGCGTGCACCCTTCGTAGTAGCCCCCCAACTCGGGGTCGCGGGCGCGGGTGTCGATCAGCTCGAACAGCCGCCAGGCGGCCGCCTGGGCCTCAGTCTCTGGGCAGCTGGCGAGGGCATAGATGCCAAAGGCCTGGGCGTAGGTCTGCTTGTGGTCAGCGATGGGGCGGCCTTGGGCATCGACCGACCAGAACAGGCCCCCGTGCTCGGCATCCGTCAGGCTCTGGAGCACCCAGCGCAGCGCCTGTTGCACGCGCTGGCCGCGCGGCTGGCCAAGCTGGCGCGCCGCGTTGCTGAAGCTCCAGAGCACCCGGGTACCCAGGACGGCGGTGCGCGGGGCGTCCAGCAGGCGGCCATCCAGCTCCCGGCCACCGAGCAGACGGCCTTGGGCGTCGAACATCTCGCGCTGCCACCAGGGCAGGACGTTGTCGGTCAGGTCGGCGCGCACGCTGCGCGCCCAGGCCTGGGTGTCGGTAGGGGTCATGGGCAAATCAGGGGGTGGGCCGGGCTCAGGCGCTGTCGCGGGGGCGCGACGCCCTGGGCTGAAGTTTCAGGCTGGAACGGGGCTGCGTCGGCCGGCTGGCCGGTAGGCGCAAGGGGCTGCGGCGGCCGGCCAAACCGGCCAAGAAGCTCGCCATCCGGGCTCGTCGGCTTGCACCAGACCGCAACAAATAGTTCCGTTTACTAAACATCGCCCGGAATTAGACGTCAGAACCACTGTTTTGTGTGCGTCGATGCGCGTTTTCCCTGCAAGTGAAACCCCGAGGTGACCGCGCCTGAGCGAGTGAACATACTGCCAACCACACTGGAAACGGGTGCCCGATTCATTCGCTGGTCACGACCTGCGACGATTGTTTAGATAAACACGAGTGCTGTGTTGCGTTGTTCTCTCTCCCGAAGGTCCGCAGGTGGCGGGCCGTTTAGTGCTGTTCGCTCGGGCTTGCTCGGTGGCGTCCCTGCGCGCGGCGGTGTGGTCGTCTCGGTGGATGTTTCGGTGGGTTTCAGTGGCGGTCAGCGCGTGATGAGGCCGATGTGCGGCCCCGGGAGCGCGCTGTGATGGCCCGACAGATCGTGCCCCTGAACCTGGGCTGGCAGTTGGCCGAGGCGCCTGCGCGGCCGACCTTGGCCGAGCTGTCAGCGCTCCCCGAGTCGGCGTGGCTGGACGCGACGGTGCCGGGCTCCGCTCACGGTGCGTTGCTGCGCGCCGGCCGCATTCCCGACCCGTTCTACGGCATGAATGAGCAGGCCGTGCAGTGGGTGGGGGACAAGACCTGGGTCTGGCGCCTGCGCTTTCGCGCTGATGCCGATTTCGACCCCCATGAGGACCTGCTGTTCCAGGGCCTCGATACCTATTGCGACGTCTGGTTGAACGGCGAGTTGCTGCTCAGCACCGACAACATGTTCGTCCCGCACCGTGTGGCCGTGCGGGACCGCCTGCGCGCGGGGCTCAACGAGCTGCTGCTGTGTTTCCATCCGGCGCTCGAGCGAGCGCGCGTGATCGAAGCCGCGCACGGCAAGCGCCATCTCTGGAACGGCGACAGTGCTCGCCTCTATGTGCGCAAGGCGCAGTACCACTTTGGGTGGGACTGGGGGCCGGTGCTGATGACGAGCGGGCCGTGGCTGCCGATCCAGAGACAGCGCTACCGCACGCGGATTGACGAAGTGCACTGCCGCCAACTGCACGCGACCGAAGCCGGGGGGCCGGTTCGCGTGCAGGTGCGGACGCGCTGGGCTGGTGACGCGCCCTCGAGGGTCTCGCACGAGTTGCTGGACCCCGAGGGCAGGCCGGTGGCCGCTGCCGATGCGCAGGCATCGAGCGGCGACGCCAGCCTGAGCGTCGCTGAGCCGCGCCTGTGGTGGCCGCGTGGCATGGGTGAGCAAGCGCTCTACACCCTTGTCACGCGGCTGTACGCGGGCGACCAGGTGGTGGCTGTGGACCGCCGTCGCATCGGACTGCGCACGCTGCGCCTGGTGCAGCAGCCCGTGGCGGGCGAGGCTGGCACCAGCTTCTTCTTCGAGGTGAATGGCCGCGAGGTCTTCATCGGCGGCGCCAACTGGATCCCGGACGACAACCTGCTCGAGCGCATCACGCCCGAGCGCTACCGCCAGCGCGTCGAGCAGGCGGCGGCCGGCAACATGAACATGCTGCGCGTCTGGGCCGGCGGCATCTACGAAGACGACGCCTTTTACGACGCCTGCGACGAGCTGGGCGTGCTGGTCTGGCAGGACTTCCTGTTCGCCTGCGGGCTGTATCCTGCCCATGCCGAGTTCCAGGCCAGCGTCCGCGCCGAGGCCGAGGCCGCAGTGCGCCGCCTGCGCCACCGGGCCTGTTTGGCGCTCTGGTGCGGCAATAACGAGGACTACGCCATCGCCGAGTCCATCGGCGCTTATGGCCCGCAGGCGCCGCTCGGGCGCTTTCCGGCGCGCGCGCTCTACGAGGAGCTGCTGCCCGCCGTTTGCGCCGCCCTCGACCCCGACCGTCCCTACTGGCCGGGCAGCCCGTACTCGCCCAACGCCACCGGCATCACGCTTTCCTCAGACCCGACCGTGGGCGACCGCCACTCGTGGGAGGTCTGGCACCAGGCCATGCTGCCCTACCAGCGCTACGCCGACGTGCAGTCCCGCTTTGTCAGCGAGTTCGGCATGCAGGCGCATCCGTCCCTGGCCTTGCTGGAGCGCAGCTTGCCCGAGGCCGAGCGCTATCCCGAAAGCCGCACCATGGTCTGGCACAACAAGGCCGGCAGTGGTGCGCCAGACGGGCATCGGCGGCTTGCCGTTTACCTGTCGGACAACCTGCGCGCTGGCACGTCGCTGGCAGACCAGGTCTACGCGACCCAGTTCATCCAGGCCGAGGCGATGCGCGTGGCCTACCAGGACTTCCGGCGCCGCTGGCAGCGACCCGGCGCGCGCGCCGTGGGTGGCGCCCTGGTCTGGCAGCTCAACGATTGCTGGCCCGTCACCAGCTGGGCCCTCATCGATTCAGCCGGCACCGTCAAACCCGCTTGGCATGCGATTCGGCGTGCCATGGCGCCGCTCGCGGTCGCGTTGCGGCAGGAGAAAAACTCACTTCGGTTCACCGTGATGAACGCGGGCTCGACCCGCGAACTCACGCTGCGTTTCAAGACCTTCGATCTGCAGGGTAACTGTCGTTTTGAGCAGACATTAGGGTGGACAGCAGACAACGATGTCAGCGCCGATGGGTGGATTGCGCTACCCGATTCGGATATCACTGTCGTTGCTGAAGTTATTGCGACTGATGCTCGCACTAACTCTGAGATTTCGCGCGACTGCGCGTGGCCCGAACCGTTCAAGTTCCAGGATTTCTCCCTTGCGAGCGTTGGTTTTCACCGCTCTGATTGCGGCCTGAAAGTTAGCGCTACCGCGCCCGTCAAGGGCCTGTGGTTGCAATCGGAGGGCCTGGAATTTGAAGACAACTTCATTGACCTTGTGCCCGGCGATGTCCGTCACATTGCCGTGCGTGGTGCCCGCCAGGGGCCCGTGGTCTGGTCTGCCTTGGACCAGCCAGGGGGAGAAGTGCCTGAAGCACTCATCCCTGGCGCCGCTTTCTCGCCGTGACCTCTCGCCCCGAGGTCACATCTTTCAACCTTGACTAGCTTTACTACACCAGAGGATCCCCATGAGGAGACATTTCAAGCAGACGCTGCTGTCCCTGGCTGCAACGCACGTGGCCTTGACGGCCGGCGTCGCGTTCGCACAGGCGCAGACAGGCGCAGCGGCCCCGGCCGCTGGACAGGAATCGCAGCAATTGGAGACGGTGGTTGTTTCCGGCCGCCGCGCCGCGCTCGCGACCGCACAGAAGATCAAGCAAAACTCCGATGAAATCGTCGACTCGGTCGTCGCCGAAGAAATCGGCAAGCTGCCAGACCGTTCGGTGTCTGAAGTGCTGCAACGCATCGTTGGTGCAACGATGTCGCGGGTCTCGGCGTCCAACGACCCGGTGCACTTCTCCGTCGAGGGCTCGGGCGTCAATATTCGTGGTCTGACCTATGTCAGCTCCACGCTGAACGGCCGCGAAACCTTCAGTGCCAACCAAGGCCGCACACTTGGTTTTGAGGACGTGCCGCCCGAACTGATGGCTGGCGTTGACGTCTACAAGAACCCGTCGGCCTCGCAGATCGAAGGAGCCATCGGTGGCTTGGTGAACCTGCGCACGGCCTTGCCGTTCGACTACTCAGGTTTCAAGGGCGCGATCTCGGTCGATGCCACACGCGGCAGCCTGTCAGCCAAGACCAAGCCCAGCATCTCGGGCCTGCTGTCCAACACCTGGAACACGCCTGCCGGCAAGATCGGCCTGCTGATTGACGCCACGCATTCGCTCGGCGCCAGCCGGACCGACGGCCTGGTGCTGGACCCCTTCTACAAGGCCACGCCCGACGCCAAGAACTGGATTCCGAAGGCCATGTCCTGGAAGCAGCAGTTCTACAACCGCACGCGCGATGGCCTCTACGGCGCGGCGCAGTGGAAGAAGGACAGCATTGAATCCTCGCTGACCTTCTTCCGCTCCAAATACAAGTTCGACTGGAACGAGTACAACGTCAGCGCGCAGAACGACCCCTACAGCGTCGTCGTGCTTGACGGCACCTATGACGCCAACGGTGTGATGACCAAGGGCGTGCTGACCGGCAAGAAGGACGCCAACGGGAACTACACCGGCCTCGAAGTCGAGAACCAGACCCGCTTCTCGAAGCGTGCCTCGCAAACCGACGAATGGGCTTGGAAGATCTCTGGCCGGGTCAACGACAACCTGACCTTGAGCTCGGACCTGCAGTACATCAAGTCGAGTACTCAGAACTTTGATTCGACCGTGGGTACCGGCGTTCAACTGCCCAAGCAGACCGTGGACCTGACGGGTTCCATGCCGAAGCTGGTCTTTGACCAGGGCGACATGGCGATCATGAATGACCCGTCCAAGTACTACTGGGCCATGATGATGGACCACCTGGACAAGGGCAAGGGCACCCAGAAGGCTTGGAAGGGCGATGCGCGTTGGACCTTCAACGACGACTCCATCCTCCAAGACGTGACCTTCGGTGTGCGTCTCGCCAAGCGCGATGCTGAGACGATCAACAGCAACCCCAACTACAACTGGGCGACCATCACCCACGCGTGGCAAGTGGGCTGGAACATCGGCGAGTTGGCCTATCTCCCGAAGTCGGATCTGCCGACGTTCAAGAACACCTACAGCGGGTTCATGAACGGCAAGGTGCAGCCGCCTAACCTGTACTTCCCGGCTGCCTCGGTCGCCTTTGGTTGGCCCGACAGCTACAACAAGCTGCATCAGCTTTACCTGAACGAGTGCGACAAGTTCTCGAAGACCGCTGGCTGGGACGGCGCAGGCTGCGTGCAGCAGGCCAATAGCATCCAGGGCGGTGGCAAGTGGGCGGTCGCGACCTTCGGTACCGACCCGGCCGGCCGGAACACGCAATCGGAGAGCACCACTGCCGCCTATGGGCAGTTGCGGTTCTCCCTGGAGGACCATGGCCTCCCGCTCGACGGCAATGTCGGTTTGCGCGTGGTCCGGACCCAGAACGATGCGGATGGCTACACCATCCTGCGGACCCAGCCGGCGCCTCCCGGGGCCACCGGCGTGGCCGTGCCTAAGCTGACGCCGTTTGAAAAGGCGGAGGTCTACAGCCAGAGCTTCACGGACTTCCTCCCGAGCCTGAACCTCAAGTACAAGGCGACGAAGGACCTGCAATTCCGCTTCGCCGCATCGCGCGCGCTGGCACGCCCGCAGTTCGGCCAGATGCAGGCATACATCTCGATGGCCCAGGGCATTGAGCTGGATGCGCAGGCCGTCCCGCCGAACGTCAAGAAGGTCAACCTCAGCGGCTCCGGCTCGGGCAATCCTTACCTGAAGCCCATCACTTCGGATCAGGAAGACATCACGGCCGAGTGGTACTTCGCGAAGAACGGCTCGCTGACGGCGGCGATCTTCAACAAGAACCTGAAGAACATCATCGTCAACCAGGCCTTCAACCGGACCATCATGGACAACGACGGCAAGCCCGTCACGTTCGTGCTCAACGGCCCGGTCAATGGTGCCAAGGGCTATGCACGTGGCATGGAGCTGGCCTATCAGCAGTACTACGACGGACTCCCAGACCTCCTGCAGGGCCTGGGCATGCAAGCGAACTACACCTTCGTGGACAGCAAGGTCAAGCGCTACAACGCGGTCTATACGGGCTACTGCTCTCCGGGCGCAGGTCAGGAGAACTTCAACCTGTACATCAACGGCTGCGATACGGATGGCCGTTCGTTCGGAGACGTGCCGCTCGACAACCTGTCGCGCAACACGTTCAACATCGCGCTGCTGTACGACCGTGGCCCGGTCTCTGCCCGTATTGCCTACAACTGGCGCGGGAAGTACCTCTACGGCGTGGCGTTGAACTCCGACAACACGGGTCCGAACCAGACCAATGCGCTGGACACCAACCCGGGAAGTGCGACCTTTGGTCAGCACAACCTGCCGGTGGGTCTGCCGCTGTGGGCCGACGGTTATGGCCAGCTGGATGCCGGTATCCACCTGAAGGTTGGCAGCGATCTGTCGATCGGTCTGGAAGCCAGCAACCTGCTGAACAAGAACTACAAGCAGATCATGCAGCAGCACATCGGCATGATCGGCCACAACTACTTCACGTCGGGTCGCGTGTTCAAGATCAACGCGCAATACAACTTCTGAGTTCCACATGGCAAGGCCGGTCTCCGGCCTTGCCTGGACTCAAGAAGAAAGGGCACCGCTTGCGGTGCCCTTTTTCTTTGCATGCTTGCAAATCGGGGTGGCTACATCTTGGGCGCCTGGCAGTAGTGCCGAATGAACTCCGAATGCTCGGGCATCACGGAGACACAGTTGGCGATGGTGTCGGACACGCCCTTCAAGTACTTCACCGTGTCCTCCAGGCCTTGCAACTCGGCCAAGGGCAGCCAGCGTTTGGGGCGCAGGTTCTGCCCTTCCATCACCTCGAACCAACTCGGCTCGCGGAACAGGTCAGTGTCGACGTAGACGAGGCGCCCGCTGGCGGCGTAGAGGTCCATGCGCCAGCGCAGGCCTTCGGGGACGGCCATGTTCGCGCAGGCCTGCCAGAAACCACCGTCCTCGCGCTGGTTCAGGTGGTAGTGCAGCACGATGAAGTCGCGCACCGATTCGTAGCGCTGTCGGCTCTGGCGGTTGTACTCAGCGATCTCGACGGGGTCAAAGCCCTCGTGCGGGAAGGCTTCGATCAGCTTGGCGACGCCCATCTGCACGAGGTGCAGCGCCGTGGACTCCAGCGGCTCCACGAAGCCAGCCGACATGCCGATGGCCACGACGTTGCGCGTCCACGCCTCTTTGCGCATGCCGGTCTTGAAGCGGATCAGGCGCGGGTCGGCCAGAGCGGGTGCATCGAGGTTGCGCAGCAGCACGTTGGCGGCTTCGTCGTCGCTCATGTGCCGGCTCGAATAGACGTGGCCGTTGCCGACGCGATGCTGCAGCGGGATGCGCCATTGCCAGCCGGCGCTGTGTGCCGTGGAGCGCGTATAGGGCAGCAAGGGTTTGGTGCTCTCGCTGGGCACGGCCCAGGCGCGGTCGCAGGGCAGCCAGTGGCTCCAGTCCTCGAAGCCGACGCCCAGCGTCTTGTCGGCCAGCAGGCCTGCGAAGCCGGTGCAATCGAGGAAGAGGTCGCCCTCGACCAACTCGCCACTCTCCAACTGCAGCGCGCGCACATGGCCCTGTGCGTGCCCGGGCTCTTCGTTGAGCAGCACACGCACCACCTTGCCTTCGGTACGGCGAACGCCGCGCTGCTCACTCAGCGCCCGCAAGTGCCGGGCATAGAGGTTGGCGTCCAGATGGTAGGCATGGACCAAGTTCGCCATGGGCGAGTTCTGCATCTCCGGCTGCGGCAGCATGAAGCGGTTGGCCTTGGCGGCCATGCTGGAGATGACGTAGGCATCAATGGGCTCAGCACGGCCATGCGCACGCAGGCGCAGCCAGTACTGGGTGAAGTCCACCGGCCACAGCTCGGTCCCGACCCGGCCGAAGCCGTGGAAGTAGCGCTCCCCTTCGCGGCCCCAGTTGACGAACTCGATGCCGAGCTTGAAGGTGCCTTGCGTGGCCTTCAGAAAGGTGGCCTCGTCGATCTGGGCCAGGCCGTTGAACATCTTGATCAGCGGGATGGTCGCCTCACCGACGCCGATGATGCCGATCTCCTCCGACTCGACGAGGCGGATCTCATAGGGTGGCTTGAGCACCGCGCTCAAGGCTGCGGCCGACATCCAGCCCGCAGCGCCGCCGCCCACGATGACGACACGGCGCAGCGGCTTGGCAGAGTTATTCATAGAGACAGCTATAAAACTTTCGATCCCGCCAGTCTAGGCAAGCCCGCTTGACACGTCATGGGCGCTATCCCGCGGCGCGGGCGACGACGTGTTGCAAGAACGTATCGTGATCGGGCATGCCGTCCGTGATGCTTGCGAGTGCCGCACGCCGTTGCCGCAGGTATTGCAACGCCATCGCCTCCGGCACCTCTTGCATCCATGGGCTGACACGTTTCGGCCAATGCCGCATGCCTGCAAAGACCGCCAACCAGCTCGTGCGGTCGAAGCCCTCGTCGTCGTAGCCCACAAGCGCACCGGTCTCCCGCCAGGCGTGGATCTTGTAGGCCAGAGACTCGGGCAGTTCGAGCGCGGCCATGTAGCGCCACAGCTCGCTGTCGCGGCGTTCGGTCAGGCAGTAGTGCAGGATGATGAAGTCTCGGATGCGTCGGTATTGGCGCACCTGTTGATCGCTGAAGGCCTCCGCCGCCTCTGGCGTGGCGCCCCCAGGCTGCAGCATGAGCGGGATCAGGCGGCCCAGCGCGTTGTGGACCAGGAAGATGGCCGTGGACTCCAGTGGCTCCAAAAAGCCGGCGGCCAGGCCCAGGCCCACCACGTTATGCGACCAGAGTTGCGCGCGATGGCCGGTGGCGAAGCGCAGCAAGCGGGGCTCGGCCAGCGGCCTGCCGTCCACCTGCGCCAGCAACTGCTCGCGAGCCCGGTCCTCGTCGATGTACTTGCTGGCGAACACATGGCCGTGACCACAGCGCTCACGCAGCGGGATGCGCCAGGTCCAGCCAGCTTCCTGTGCGGTGGAGCGCGTGTAGGGCGTCAGGGGCCCGTCGGGCCGCTCCGCAGGTACGGCCCAGGCGCGATCCACGGGCAGCCAGCGGCTGAAGTCCACAAAGGGCACGCCCAGCGTCTTGCCCAGCAGCAGGGAGGCAAAGCCTGAGCAGTCCACGAAGAAGTCGCCGGCCACCTCTCGGCCGTCGGCCAGCTTCAGGTGGGCGATGCGGCCATCGGGGTGCCGTGCCACATCAACCACCTTGCCTTCGATCCGGCGCGCGCCGCGTCGCTCGGCGAGGCGACGCAGGAAGCCAGCGTAGAGCACGGCATCGAAGTGGTAGGCGCAATCAAAGCGCGCCGTGATCGCATCGCCCTCGGTGTCAGGGACGCGGAAGCGGCCCTCGCGAGCCATCACCGTCGGCAGGCAGTGATCGCCCAACTCGCCGCCCAGCTGTTCCTGCACGCGGCGGTATTGCCCCCATAGCGCCATCGGCCCATCAAGCGGTCCGAAGTCACCGAAGGTGTGGAAGTAATGCTCGCCCTTGGCGCGCCAATCCACGAACTGAATGCCAAGCTTGAAGCTGCCCTGCGTGGCGGCCAGCATCTCGGCCTCGTCGATGCCGAGCAGGCGATTGAAGGCGCGGATGGACGGGAAGGTCGCTTCGCCGACGCCGATGATCCCCAGCTCTTCGGATTCCACCAGCTCGACCTGCGCGCCCGGCATGCCGGTGGCGAAGGCGGCGGCCGCCATCCAGCCGGTGGATCCGCCGCCGAGGATGACGATGCGTCGAGGGCTCATGCACAGTGCTCCATGTGTTGAGCCTGCGATTTTCGGCGCGAGCTGCAGGCCGCGCGATCAGTGCTTGCGAGCGCGCGGCTCGGTAGTCCTCCTCTGCCGCTGGGCGGGCACTCCCGGCATGCTGCCGAGCCATGAGCACAGCCACCGTTTCCTCCGATCGCGTCCCCTTGCCCCAAAAGGTCGGCTATGGCCTGGGCAGCTTCATCGACATGTGGGGCCACTGGCTCTACCAGTCGCTGGTCTTCCATGT
>CALMQC010000133.1 GCA_937871895.1 uncultured Roseateles sp.
CGGAGCAAAGCGCAGTTGCAGGTGCTGTGGGCTGACGATGCGCTCGGTGTCGATCTCGATCCACGGCGCTGCGTCGTCCGGGCCGGGCGCCCAATAGGTGTCTGCCAGACCGTCATTGGCCTGGGCCGGGCCATGGCCGGCCTGACTGGAGCTGGCGCGTATGGGCGTTTGGTGCCCAAAGGCCTGCAAGGCCTGGCCCACCGCAGCCGCCCGTTGGTAGCGCAGGTAGGGCCGCGGCGTGGCCAGCGGCGTCTTGCCCGGCACAAAGGCGGGGCCGCTCAACGTGGGTAGGGCCAGTACGGCGTCTCGCAGCCCCGGGCTGCTGGCACGCAGACGCGTGAGGCCGGCCTGCCAGCTGCGCATCGCAATGGCGGCCTGGCCGTCGCGGATGGGGATGTCGCCGTCCGGCGTGAAGGCGATCTCACGGCCCGTGGGCAGCTCGCCGGGGCCGGACTCGATCACGAGCTTGACCGGCGGGCTGTTGCTGAGCGCCCTGCCCTGCGCGTCCACCACCGTGATGACGACTTGCACGTCGTCCGTGCCGTCCGCACGAAGGATGGCCGGCGCGTTGGCGCTGAGGCGCAGCGCTGCTGCCTTGCCGGCCTCAGGCCAGGCGGGCTGCGTGATGCCCAGGTAGTGCTGCCGGTACCAATGCCAGGCGCGCTTGGGCAGGCGCGAGTAATCGACGATCCCCATCCACCCAAACCTGCCGGCGATGGACCCGTGGTCAAAACCCGCCCAGATGGCCTCACCCGCGCGCCAGGCGGGGCGCCAACTGGCGGGCTCGCCGGCGCGAGCGCCGGGCGTCCTCTCGATGTCGCCCCAGCCGGGGTCGAAGGGGCCGGGCCGGTCGGCGATGGTGGAGCCGTACTCGGCCACGAAGCTGGGCACCCCGGGGTTCTGAAACAGCACGGCACCATCACCGTTGTAGCCGGCGATGTCACCGAGATGGTCCAGCTCGCCGCGCTGGGCGCCGCTGACGGAGGCCAGGCGCGTGGGGGCGAGCCGGCGGCTGAGCCGCACCAGGCCCCGGACCAGTTCCTTGAGCAGCCTGCGCACCGCAGGCAGGGTCTCGGCCGCCGTGAAGAAGACCTCGTTGCACATGCTCCAGGCCACGATGGACGGGTGGTTGCGGTGGCTGCGGATCATCTCGGCCAGCTGCTGCTTGACGCTGGCCTCGAAGGCCTCGACATGCCGGGCGTCTGTCGGGTAGGCCGAGGCGCCCCAAGCGTGCGCAAACGGCGCCGTGCCCCAGAAAGGCGACTCCGACAGGAACAGCATGCCGCGCCGGTCGGTGGACTCGGCGAACTGCGGGTCCTTGGGGTAGTGCGAGCCGCGCAGGAAGTCGAAGCCAGCGGCCTTCATCTGCTGCACGTCGCGGTCGATGGCGGCATTGGTGACGGCATCACCCCAACCGGCTTGGTCCTGGTGGGCGTTGGCGCCGCGGAAGTAGCGGTGCTGGCCATTGAGGAAGAAGCCCTTGTCGGCCGTCCACTGCACCCAGCGGAAGCCGAAGCTCGTCTCGACCACGTCGCGCACCTGGCCGCCCACTTTGAGCGTGGTGCGCACGCGGTAGAGCGTGGGCGTCTCGGGGCTCCAGAGCGCCACCTGGCGCAGCACCTCGGAGCGCTGCATGAGCCGCCCAATTTGGCCGGGCTCGATGCGCTGCTGCGTTGCCGGCAGGCGGGCCACGCGGCGGCCGGCGTCGGTCAGCAGTTCGGTCTCGGCGGTGACGCTGAGCGCGGCGCTCTCGGTGTTGCGCACCTCGGTCTCGACCTGAACCTGCGGTTGCCGATCAGCCAGGCCCGGGGTCGTCACCCCCACACCGGCCCAGGGCACGTGCAGCGCATCGGTGGCCACCAGCCAGACGTCGCGGTAGATGCCGCCGCTGAACACGTGCTCACCGGCACGCGGTGCCAGGGTCGGGTCCCAGCGGTTGTCCACCTTCACGGCGATGAGGTTGCGCCCTGCGCGCAGTGCGGGCGTGAGGTCCACCGTGAAGCCGGTGTAGCCACCCCGGTGCTGGCCCATCTCGCGGCCATTGACATAGACCGTGGCCACCTGGAAGGCGCCCTCGAACTCCAGCGCCCAGCGGCGGCTTGAAGGCACAGCGGACAGGTCCAGGTCCTTGCGGTACCAACCAATGCCGACCGGGAAGTCAGGCGCCAAAAAGTAAGGCGTGCTGAAGCTGTGCGGCAGCCCGACCCGCATCCAGCCGGCATCGTCAAACGCGGCTTGCTCGGCCCCGGGCCTCGCATCACTGGCGCTGAAGGCAAAGCGCCAGTCGCGGTTGAAGTTGTCGCGCTGGCGCGGACTGCTCGCGGCCAGGGCCAGGCCGCAACACAACCAGCACAGCAGGGCGACGAACAGGTGCCGGGAGCGGAGCAGGTGCAGGTTCATGGGTTCAGTTGGATGACGTTGACCGACTTGGCCGGCACCGTGAGTTCAAGCCGACCGGCCTCGATCTGCAGGCCCGGGATGGCGCGGGGTTGCAGCGGATCGGGGGCGTCGAAGTCGGGGCGAGCGTCCATGCGGTCGGCCGTCAGGCTGCGGCCCTGGGCGCTGGTGAAGCGCTGGCCTTGCAGGTCGATGACGAGGCGGATGGGGTCTTGCGGCCGCAGGTTGACGAGCGAGAGTGTCAGCCGCCCGCCCTCACCCCGTGAGGCCGACACGCTGAGGCTGGGCAGGTCCACGCCCTCGACGCGGTAGGCCGGCGCACTCAGGCTCACCGGAACTCGGGTCGCGCCCTGGTGGCCCTGGTAAAGATCGAAGACGTGATACGTCGGCGTAACGATCATCTTGGGGCCACGCGTCAGCACCAGGGACTGCAGCACATTGACCATCTGAGCGAGGTTGGCCATCTGCACGCGCTCGGCGTGGTCGTGGAAGATGTTGAGCGTGAGGCCGGCGATGACGGCGTCGCGCAGCGTCCCGACCTGGAACAGGTTGGACGGCGCGACCTTGTCCTTCTCCCACCAGGCGCCCCACTCCGACACCGAGAGCCCGACGCGGCGCTCGGGGTCGTAGCGATCCATGATGGCCGCGTGCCGGGTGATCAGCTCGTCCATCTTGTGGGTGCGCAGCATGGACGTGGCCCAGTCCTGCTCGGTGAAGCCCACCGCCGGGCTCTTGCGGCCCCAGTCGTTGCCCGAGAAGGTGTAGAAGTGCAGCGACATCATGCCGAGCTGCGGCTCTTTGTTGATCCACGCCAGGGGCGAGGCCTGCGCGGCCCCGGGCGGGTGGCGGTAGAGCGCGCGCTGCAGCAGGGTTTCGGTCCAGGCGTAGTCGTCGGCGTTGGCGTCGGTGGCGATCAGGGTGCCGAAGGGCTTGAGCACGCTGAGGTACTGGCGGTACTGGTCGGCGTAGTAGGCCGGCGTCATGTTGCCGCCGCAGCCCCAGTTCTCGTTGCCGATGCCGATGTAGGGCACGGCATAGGGCTGCTCACGGCCATTGCGCGCGCGCTCGGCACCGGCGCCTGAGCTGGCCGGGTCAGTCAGGTAGTGCAGCCAACTTTGGGCCTCGGCGGGCGAGCCGCTGGCGAGGTTGACGGACAGGAAAGCCTTGGCCCCGATCTGCTCGACCAGGTCCATGAACTCGTGCGAGCCGAAGCCATTGGTCTCGGGCTCGTCGCCCCAAGCGCGATTGATACCGCGTGGCCGCTGCGCGCGCGGGCCGATGCCGTCACGCCAGTGGTAGAGCTCAGCAAAGCAGCCGCCGGGCCAGCGGATCACGGGCACCTTGATGCGCTTGAGCGCTGCCACCACGTCGCTGCGGATGCCGCGCACGTTGGGGATATTGGAACCCTCGCCCACCCAGATGCCTTCATGCACGCCGCGCCCGAGGTGCTCGACGAACTGGCCATAAATGTTGGGGTCGATGCGCGGGCCGCTCTTGCCTGCTTCGACCACGAGGGTGGCATTGATGGGTGCCGCATTGGCGAGCGCGCAGACAGAAAGTGCGAGAGCGAGGAGCGAGCGTTTCATCAGGCAATGCGTTGTGGAGGTGGGCCGAAGTAGGACGGCGGTAGGCGGTCGCGGTAGACCAGGATCTGCTGCAGCACGAGGCCGGGGTCGATCATGCCGACATGCAGCACATGGCGGCCCGGCGCGTCGATGCGCAGCCGAAACTTCATCACTCGCATGTCGGCGCGGGCGTTGAAGTCATGCATGCGGCCGAGGAACTCCTGGGTCTCGCGCTCTTCGGGGTTGAAGACCTCCTTGATGACCGGCTGGCCTTCGTCGATCCACAGCGCCACGCCGAGCTGCTGCCCTGGGTCCACGCGCAGGGTGGGCGCGGTGATGAGATCAAAGTTGTAGTCGCCCGCGCGGCCGACGTAGATGGGGTACTGCAATCGCGGCGCGCGGCGCGGGTCGGCAAAGGAGCGGGCGTTGGCGGGCCAGGGCGTGAGCGCGACGGGCACGCGGCCGTAGTCGGGCAGCGGCTGCCAGCTTACGCCGTCAGCGGCGGTCTGGCGCTCGAAGCCCTCGGCCGGAATGCTGAACGGCGCCGCAAGGCTGCCCCAGGCGCCGCGGGCCTCCTGGCGCTGCTGGGCGGTGGAGGGCAGTAGGTTGAGGCCGATGCGCACGCGCGTATTGCCGTCGCTGACCGTGATGCTGCCGGCGATGGTGCCGGCGGGCACCCGGGCCCAGTCGATGGCCGCCACGTAGCGCTGGTCTTGCGGACCGGCCGAGAAGGCCGGGGCGGGCTTGAGCTGGATCCAGGGCTGGTCGGCCTTGACCTCGACCTGGATGGCACGGCGGCCGCGCGGGAAGACCTCGAACCAGTGCTCGTCTTGCAGCAGCCCATCAAAGGCGGGCAGCGTGGGCGGCAGGTAGAAGCCGGGCCAGGCCAAGGGCGAGCCTTCAACGCACACACCGAAGCGCGCGACATCGGGCAGGTCGAGCTCGGTCACCGGCGGCGGGGCGTCGGCGATGGGTTCTTGCCAGTCGAAATAG
Source organism: uncultured Roseateles sp. (assembly GCA_937871895.1). Classification (GTDB taxonomy): domain Bacteria; phylum Pseudomonadota; class Gammaproteobacteria; order Burkholderiales; family Burkholderiaceae_C; genus Pelomonas. The sequence continues at coordinate 4,956 of CALMQC010000133.1, forward strand.
CCCAGATAGGTCTGGTCCATCAGGTGGTTCCACTTGCCGCCCGAGAGTTCCCGGTTGTAGGTGTCGCGGATGCGGCGCGAGGCGGCGAAGAGCTGTCGCACGCGGGCCGCTTCGTCATTGGTGCTGGCGCGAGCCTGACGCGAAAAGCGCTGGTTGCGCGCGGCGGCCAGCAGCATCTCGTTGAGGTTGGCGCAGGCG
>CALMQC010000134.1 GCA_937871895.1 uncultured Roseateles sp.
CTGCGGCCGGCCTGGTGCGGGTGCACACCCCCCAGGCGCCCACGGCCTTTTACGGCGTGTTCGACTGGCATGCGGGCCGCACGCTGGAGCAGTTGCTTGCCAAGCAGCGCCTCGACCCTGCCGAGGCCGTGGGCCTGGCGACGCAAATCGCCCACGCCTTGAGTCTGCTGCACGCGGCGGGCTGCGTGCATCGCGACATCAAGCCCGGCAACCTGCACCTGGGCGACGACGGCCAGTGGCGGCTGCTGGACCTGGGCGTTGCGCTCTCGCCCCGCGCGCCGGCGGCGCTGCGCGATCTGCATGCCGGCACGCCCAGCTACATCAACCCCGAGCAGTGGGAGGACCCGCCCGCTCCGGCCGACGCCGGCAGCGACCTCTACGCACTCGGCGTCACGCTCTACCAGGCCCTGACCGGGCGGCTGCCCTATGGCGAGGTCGAGCCCTACCAGATGGCGCGCTTCCGGCGCGAGCCCGCACCCTTGAGCCGCCTGCGGCCCGATGTGCCGATGTGGCTGGCTCAGCTCGTCAACAAGGCCGTGGGCCGCGATGTGCGCCAGCGTTTCGAGACCGCTGAGGAGTTGTTGATGGCGCTGGAGCGCGGCGCGGCGCGCGGTGTCGAGCCGGTGCGCGCCTCACCGCTGGCGCAGCGTGACCCGCTGCTGCTGTGGCAGCTGGCGCTGGGGGTCTCGGTGCTGTTCAACCTGCTGCTGGTGGCCTGGCTGGTCTGGTTGCCGCATTGATGGCCGCATTGATGGCCGCATTGATGGTCGCTTGATGGCCTGAGCCTGTGCGCTTCGGGGCCTGGCCGTTGGACCAGGCCTGCGTTGCGGTGGTGTGGCCGGCTCAGCCCCGACCGTAGGACACCGGCTCCTGCTGGCCAGGCGCCTGCCGCGCGCGGCCGCCCTTTTCGGCCCAGGTGCGGGTCCAGCGGATCTGCACCACGCGCAGCATCGCCAGCATGGCCAGCGCCACCGCAGCGAAGGCCACAAAGCCCCACAGATAGCTGCCCGTGCGCTGCATGCTCTGACCCATGGCATTGGGGATGAAGCCGCCACCCAGCGCACCCACCTCGCCGATCATCGACCCGGCCACGGCCGTAGTCAGCGGCCAGCGCAGCGGCACCAGTTGGAACAGCGCGCCGTTGCCGGCGCCAAACGCGGCAAAGCACAGCATGAAGAGCAGGGTCGTGATGACCAGGGACTGGCCGGCCATCCCGCAAGCCACGAGGCAAACGGCCGCCACCACCAGCACGCCGGTCAACGTGGTGATGCCGCCGACGCGGTCCGACACCGCGCCCCCCACCACGCGCACCGCGCTGCCCATCAGCGTGGCCAGCATGGTCAGCTGGCCGGCCTCGACCTTGGTGACCTTGAACTGGTCATAGAAGTAGGTGGGCAGGAAGCTCGCCAGGCCGATGAAGCCGCCGAAGGTGACCACGTAGATCAAGCTGAAGGCCCAGCCATCCTTCTCGAACAGGCAGCTGATGTGCTCGCGCAAGCTCTGGTGCTCGACATCGGGCGGCTCCTTGGCCGCAAACCACATCACCGCCATCGGCAGCAGCATGGTGAAGGCGGCGAGGCCGTAGACCGTCTGCCAGCCAAACTTCTGCGCCAGCGGCGGCGCAAACAGCACGGCCAGCACCGTGCCGCTGTTGCCGGCACCGGCGATGCCCATCGCCAAGCCCTTGTAGCGCGGCGGGTACCAGCCCGAGCCCAAGCTCAGCGCCACGCCAAAGCTCGCCCCGGCGATGCCAAGCAGCACGCCCATGGCCAGCACATGGCTGTAGCTGCCCACCACGAAGTAGCCAAAGGCCAGCGCCAGGACAATCAGGCCCATCTCGACCATGGCCGCGTTCTTGCGGCCGATGTATTGGGCCAGCACGCCGAGCGGGAATCGCATCAGCGCGCCAGCCAGGATAGGCACCGAGATCATGAAGCCCTTCTGGGCGGCATCGAGGTGGAAACTCTCGGTGATGAAGGGCGCCATGGCACCGTTCAACACCCAGATCGCAAAACAGAAATCGAAGTACAGGAACGAGGCCAGCAAAGTGGGCCAGTGGCCTGACTTGAGAAAAGTCTTGAAGGTTGACGACATGAGTGAGGCGCCCAAATGAAGGGCCGGGACGATCACATGGAATGCACCAAATCCAGCAAACAACATGCCAGTGCGCCATCTTGGATCACGAAGCCATCCTTGGGGGAGTTTGTCGCGTGAATCAGGCACTTAAGTGGGTATGCGCGGTGCCAGACGAGCTGCCTGACGCGCTGCGCGATACCTTGGTGCGTGCGGGTTGCACCGTCGTGGCGCTGGGCGGTGCGCCGACGCACGCGGAATGGGTGCTGGTGCCGCAGGCGACCTGGGCCGAGGTGCAGGACCGCCTGGCCGGCCAAGAGGGCCTGCTGGAAGACCGCAGGTGGACCGACCGCGCCAAGGCCGTGCTGATGCAGACTCAGCAGCTGGACGAGGGCCCCGCCTACAAGTTGCTGCGAGATGCCGCCATGCACGCGCAGATCAAGTTGCCCCGCCTGGCGCGCCAGTTGGTCAAGCAGCACGAGCGCGCCGAGGCACTGGAGCGTGCGGCCGCGCAGCGCATGCTCAGCCAGCGCCTGGTGCGCCTGCAGGCCCAGGCCACGCTGCTACCCGATCAGCTCGACCTGGCCCGCCAACTGCAACGCGATACGGTGGGCCGCATCGAGGGCAACCTGGAGCGCCTGCTGGAGTTGCTGCATGGCCCCATCCGCGAGGCCGAGCTGGCGGCTGTGATGGCCTGTTGGGCCGAATTGCAGCCCTTGCTTCTGCCGGCCACGGGCAGCCTGCGTGCGCTGAACGAGACCGCGCAGCAATTGGTGGACGCGAGCGAGCGCCTGGCGGCGGCCTTGCTGCAGGAGGGCTTCGAACGTCCGCTGCGCCTGCTGGCGCTGTGCGCGCGGCAGCGCCTGCTGTGCCAGCGCCTCGTCAAGGAGGCGCTGCTGGCCCAGGCCGACCCCGGCCACGAACCCCAGCGCCTGGCCGAAGACCTCGAAGCCTTCCTCCAAGCCTTGCAGGTGCTGCGCAATGCGCCGCTCAAGGCCAGCGGCCTGCAGGAGGCCTTCGACACCGTGGACGCCGATTGGGCTCGGCTCGTGCGCGCGCTGCGCCAGGGCGGCGGGCCGCAGGCGCTGACCGACCTCTGCGCCGCCAGCGAGCGGCTCTTTCATGGGCTCGATACGCTGACCGAGGTGGTGCAGCGCAGCCTGCAGACGCTGTTGTCCTGACGGCTTCCCCGCTCGTGGCTGAAACGGTATTCAGTCCGGCTTGGCAAATGTTTGCGAGCGCCCGCGAAACAGCCGGGTTCCGAGGCCGAGCGCCGGGCCGCCCCAAGCCGGCCGGCCAGGGCATGTGAGCGGCTCAACGCCGCACGCATGCCCATCCCCCCGGGGGATCGGCCAGCCTCGCCCGCGTCCAGCGCGGCGAGGCTGGACGCGGGGCACCCAGTTATGCCGCTTCCGCGTGCTTGTGCCGCGTGTACAGGAAGTCGATCACCGCCTTGCGGGCATGCACGTAGTCGGCGTTCTCGGCCAGCTCGACGCGGTCGCGTGGGCGAGGCAGCTCGACCTTGAGGATCTCACCGATGGTGGCAGCGGGGCCATTGGTCATCATCACGATACGGTCCGACAGCAGCACGGCTTCGTCCACGTCGTGGGTCACCATCACCACGGTGCTCTTGGTGCGGGCCACGATCTTGAGCAGCTCGTCCTGCAGGTGGGCGCGGGTCAGCGCGTCCAGGGCGCCAAAGGGCTCGTCCATCAGCAGCACCTTGGGCTCCATGGCCAGCGCGCGGGCGATGCCCACACGCTGCTTCATGCCGCCCGAGATCTCGTGCGGGCGTTTGGTGAGCGCGTGGCTCATGCCGACGAGGTCGAGCGCGGCGCGGGCCCGCTCTTCGAGCTTCTTGCGCGGCTCCTTGCCGCTGAAGACCGACTCCACGGCCAGCAGCACGTTCTCCGTGCACGAGAGCCAGGGCAGCAGCGAGTGGTTCTGGAACACCACCGCACGCTCGGGGCCGGGGGCGGCGATCTCCTTGCCGTCGCAGATCAGGCCGCCGCCCGTGGGCGTGAGCAGGCCGGCGATCAGGTTCAGCAAGGTGGACTTGCCACAGCCCGAGTGCCCGATCAGGGTGATGAACTCGCCCTGCTCGATCTTGAGGTTGATGTCCCGCAGCGCATGGAAGCGGCCCTTGCGGGTGTTGAACACCATTTCGGCTTCGGCGATGTCGATGAAGGCAGTCATGGTTCAGTCCTCCGCAAACGAGAAGCGCTTGGCGATGCTGACGAGCGTCCACTCCAGCAGCAGGCCGACGATGCCGATCACGAAGATGGCAATGATGATGTGGGCGACGTTGAGGTTGTTCCACTCGTCCCAGACCCAGAAGCCGATCCCGACGCCGCCGGTCAGCATCTCGGCCGCCACGATCACGAGCCAGGCCGTCCCGACGGAGAGGCGCACACCGGTCAGCACATAGGGCAGCACGGCCGGCAGCAACACCTTGGTGATGACCTTCCACTCGGAGAGGTTCAGCACGCGGGCCACGTTCAGGTAGTCGGCCGGCACGCGCTGCACGCCGACGGCAGTGTTCACCACCATGGGCCAGATCGAGCAGATGAAGATGGTCCAGATCGCGGCCGGGTTGGCGCTCTTGAAGACCAGCAGGCCGATGGGCAGCCAGGCCAGTGGCGACACCGGCTTGAGCAGCGAGATCAACGGCGAGATCATGCGGTTCGCAAAATCGAAGCGACCGATGATGAAGCCGAGCGGGATGCCGACCAAGGCCGCCAGGCCGAAGCCCAGGCCCACGCGCTGCAGCGAGTTCAGGATGTTCCAGCCGATGCCTTGGTCGTTGGGGCCGTGGCTGTAAAACGGGTCCGAGAACAGCTTGACGGCGGCGTCCCAGGTCGCGGCTGGCGTGGGGAAGGAGCCGCCCTTTTGCGTGGCGATGGCCCACAGGCCCACCAGCAAGGCCAGGCTGAGCACCGGTGCCACCACCGACAACACCAGGTTGCGCCAATCGATGGGCGCACGCGGCGGCTTGGCAGGCTTGGGGGCAGCAGTCACAGGCGCAGCTTCCTCGTTGGCGGCAGTGGTGGGGCGGCGCACGGCCGCCGGCTTGGAGGTGGCCGCAGGCTCGTCGCCCAGGTCACGCGGTGAATGAAAAACAGCAGAGACCATGAATCAACTCCGTTGTTAGATTCGGAGGCCGCAGTCGCGGCCGACACATCCAGCGGCCAGCGCGGAGCCGGCTTTGCCGGGCCGCTGCTGGCGCCCCCTTGAGGGGGCTGAGGCCGGACACAAGGTGCCCAGTGGGCGGCTTGTGCCTACCGAAGAACTGGGCCACTGGCCCAGTGCGGCCGGCAAGGCCGGCGAAGCCGGTACGGGGTGGGCCATGTCAAGCTCCCTTGATCTTGAAACCGTCGGCGTACTTGGCGGGGTCCTTGCCGTCCCACACGACGCCGTCGATCAGCTTGCTGGTGCGCATCGGGTC
>CALMQC010000135.1 GCA_937871895.1 uncultured Roseateles sp.
GACCGTAGCGCGCGGTGGGCGCATAAAGGCCCAGGGTCTGGTAGCCCCAGGAGCCGTCGAAGGGGCTCTCGCTGATGGGCATCAGCTGCACATGGGTGAAGCCCAGGCCCGCGGCGTAGGCGGGCAGCTCGGCGGCCAGTTCATCCCAGCTCGGGAAGCCGCCGTCAGACCCGCGCCGCCAGGACGACGCATGCACCTCGTAGACGCTGATGGGCGCATGGCGCTCGTTGGCGCGGGCGCGGTCGCGCGGGGGTGGGTTCTCGGGCGGTAGCGGCGCGACCCGGCTGGCGGTGCTGGGCCGCATCTCGGCGGCAAAGGCGTAGGGGTCGGCCTTGAGGGGCAGCAACTGGCCGTTGGCCGCAACGATCTCGTACTTGTAGAGGTCGCCCACAGACACATGGGGGATGAAGATCTCCCACACCCCGGCGCTGTGGCGGTGGCGCATGGAGTGGCGGCGGCCGTCCCAGTTGTTGAAGCTGCCCACCACGCTGACGCGCCGCGCCGTGGGTGCCCAGACGGCGAAGCGCACGCCACTGACGTCGCCATGCGTGACCAGGTGGGCGCCAAAAAGCCGGTAGGCGCGCAGCTCCTGCCCGCTGGCAAAGGCTTGCAGGTCACGCTCCTCCAACTGGGGCCAGTAGGCGTAGGCATCTGCATAGACCTCGGGCCCGGCGCCCTCCCCGGCTGCGTGCCAGATCACGGCCAAGCGGTACTCGAAGCGCCGCCGCCGGCGCGGCACGCTGGCCTCGAAGAAGCCATCGCGCCGCAGGGCCAGGCTCATCACCCGGTTGCCGGTTTCGGCATCCAGCACGTCAACGCTGCGCGCGCCTGGCAGCAGGGCTCGGACCCAGAGGCGACCCGTCTCATCGGCGTGCAGGCCCAGGCAGGCGAAGGGGTCGGTATGCCTCGCTTCGAGCAGGGCTTCAAGATCGTGCTCGGGCAGCATCAGTGGTTCAGAGGGTGAGAGGGAATCCGGTGTGCCCGAGCGGGCTACGCAAGGCGCCCCGATCTAGGCGCAAAGCACAGCCGTAGCTTGGGCTACGGCGCGCATTTGCAACGACGAGCGGGGTGGCGTGGGGAGTCAGTGCGGGCACGATGGATTTCCTCTCACCCTCTGAGGCTTTCCAGGGACCAGACGCGGTCCACGTATTCGGTGATGGTGCGGTCCGACGAGAACCAGCCCATGCCGGCGATGTTGCGCAGTGCGCGCTCGGCCCAGCTAGCGCGGTCACGGAACAGCGCATCTACCTTGGCCTGCGTGGCCACGTAGTCGGCAAAGTCCGCCATCAGCAGATAGGGGTCGCGCTCGAGTAGGTTGTCCACCAGGCCACGATAGCGCTCTACGTCGCCGTGGCTGAAGTCGCCTTGCGAGATCGCGTCGATCACGCGCTTGAGCTGGGCGTTCTGTTCAACG
>CALMQC010000136.1 GCA_937871895.1 uncultured Roseateles sp.
GCCTTCGCTGCTCAGGGTTTGCGGGCTGCTGGGGTTGACGGCACCGGGCGTGGCCGCAAAGAAATAGGCTTTCTTCAAAGGGCCCGATGGCCAGACCAGGCGCACGCCCTGCGCGGCGGGCTCGGCCTTGACGGCAAAGCCGGCGGGCTCGGGCAGCGCGGCGCGGTAGGCCTTGAGTTGGGCGGCGTCGGGGCTGTCCGTGCCGGTGGCGGCCACGGGCAGGTCGAGACCCAGGGTCACCTGCTCGGGGATGCAGATGTCCTTGCACACCAGCCAGCGCACGGCGGCCGTGGCCGTGAAGCGCGAGCCCGCTTTGGCGTCAGCCGGCACGCTGAGCTGCACCAGCAGGCCGACCTGGCCCTCGTAGCCGTAGTTGACCAGGGGGCCAATGGGCTGCACCGAGGGCGTCGGCCACTCGATCTCGCCGGCCTGCCCGCCGGCTGGCAGCGTCCACTGGAGGCTGGTGGCCTGGCCCGAGTCGCCCGGGTTCAGCCAGTAGGTGTGCCAGTGCGGCTTGATGCGCTGCTCCAGCGCGACGCTGAAGCGCTCGCCCGGCGCCACGCTGCTGCGGCTGCTCAGCAGCCGCGCCTGGACGTGGTCGGTGCTGGCCTCAAGGGGCGCCGCCGCCAGGGCGGGCAGGCTGCCCAGCAGCAAGGCGAGGCAGAGGGCAAGAAAGCGTGCGTACATCCCGCCATGCTATTGCCGTCCGGCCCGGCGCAGGCCCTGGGCCGCAAAAGACCTGAATTCGGCCGGCAAGGCCGCAGAGCTGGCGGCGTGGTGGGCTCAGGGGGCAGGTGGGTCGGCCACCGGCGGCGTGGCGGGCGTCACGGGCGCAACTCTGGGCTGTGCCGAACCCGTCTGCGCCGCATCGGGCTCGGCCGGCAAGGTGCTCGGGCCCTCATCCGATTCATCGCCGGCGGCTGGCTTGCGTCGGCGGCTGGAGGGCAGCTTCATCTGCGCCCGCTTGGCACCCAGGGCGCCCAGGTAGGCACCGCCCACCACGCCCAGGATGTTGAAGATGCCGAACAGCGGTGGGGCGCTGGCGTTGAACAGCAGTGTGGTCAGCGGCTGGGAATAGGTCTTGGGGTTGAGCGCGAAGTAGAACGCGCCGTAGATCAGCCAGCCGGCCCAGGCCACGCCGATGCCCCAGAGTAGCCAGGCGATCTGCGGGCGGTGGCGGCGCTTCTTGGGTTTGAGGGTGAAGAAGGCCCAGATCATGGCGATCACGCCAAGCAGCAAGGCGACGATGATGGCTTCACCCACCATGACCGACACCGCGTTGCGGCCACCCAGCGGCGCATACCAGTGCCGGGGCAGGCCAATCTTGGCGTAGCGGATGGCCGCGACGTTGCAGGCACTGAACATCAGCAAGCCGGAGATGAAGGCGGTGGCGATGCGGGCAGCTCTCATGGCGGCGCATTGTGGGGCTGTGACGCCGCCGTGGCACCGGCAGTAATCCCGGGAAGGCCGGGATTCATCAGCGGCATGGCCTGGATGCGGGATTCGATCAGGGCCATCAAGCGCCGATAGCCCGGGCCGTTCAGGCCGCCATACATCTGCTTGAGCTGGGCTTCGGTCAGGAACTCGGGCAGGTCGGCCACCTCGGGCAGCAGCAGGCTTTCGGCATGGGGGCGCGCCAGCAGGCGCTGCACGTGTAGCGGCTGGCTCAGCGCCAGCTCACCGACCCGCGAGCCGGCGCGGTCGGCGGCCAGGTCGTTGAAGCTGAAGCCGCTGCCTCCGCGCGCATCGGCCAGTTCCTTGTCGATGCCGATGATGTCGGACAGCGGTCCGCCCGCTGCGGCGGCGATGGCGGCCGAGTAGGCCCAATGCAGGGGGAAGTCATCGCGGCCCACCAAGCGCAGGTTGAGCGGCGGCAGCGCCGGCCAGGCCTGAGCCAAGGGCAGCAGCTTGGCCCAGCCGCGGCCGGACATGTTCACCGCCAGGGTCAGCAAGGCCATGCGGTTCTCGGCGGCCGGGTCGGCCCCGGCTGCGGTGCGCTGCTCGGCCAGGGCAAAGAGGGTGTGCAGCACCTCGGCCAGCGAGACCGGAGTCCCGGCCCGACGTTGGGCGGCCCAGCCGGCCAGGGCTTGCTGATACGCGAGCGCGCGATCGCGCTCGGCGGGCGGCCAGACGCCATTGAGCAGGCGCTCGACGCTGTCGGGCCGCCAGCGCAGCATCACGTGCACCTGGCCCGGGCGGAAGCGGATCTGCTCGGCCAGAAAGCGCAGCGCGCGCAGCGGCTCCAGGGCGTTTTGCCGGTCCAGCCAGGCGAGCAGGGCCCAGCGGGTGAGCGAGGCCGGCAGCGGCGCGCTTCCTAAGCGAATGCCGTGCAGGCTGGGCCAGCCTTGCTCCTGGTGCAGCTCTGCCTGCAGGTTGAGCCAGAAGCCGCCGAGCGGCACGCTGGCGCGCAGCAGCAGGCGGGCGTCCTGCACATCCAGGCGCACGCCGGTGCCCGGGCGTTGCTGAGCGGCCAGCGACAGCAGAAGGTTCAGCTCCGACACGGTGACCGCCAGCAGTGCCGGGCGCAGATGGACCAGGCGGCGCGGGTCGAGGCGCTGCACCAGGTCGCGCAGCGCGGCGCCGTCAGCGGTCGTGGGGGTGGCGGAGGGGGGCACCGCCGGGGCCGTCTGCAAGGCCAGCGCGACCAGGATCGCCAAGCCCAGCACCAAGGCCAACAGGCCTCGCAGGATCCATTTCATGTCACGCAGTCTGCCAGCAGGGCACAAAAAAGCCCGCCATCGTACTGACGGCGGGCTGTCGGGATGCGGTTCTGCGCGGGGCGACTCAGCGCTTGCGGTCCATCCGGGTCACGAGGTCCAGGCGGCGGCCCCAGGGCAGGGCGGTGTCGAAGGACTCATGCTTGCGACCTTTGTCGGCATTCCATTCGCTGCTCAGGTCCGGCATCGGGTGACGGCGGGGCAGAGCGGCGTGGCGGGGCTGGACTTTCATCAACATGGCTTTGGCCTGATCTCGCGCTCCCGAAGGGTGCGATTGCGGGCTCAACGACGCCCGGGCCGGCTTGGTTGACAGCACCGGCAACAAAACTTCGCGTTTACGCGTTTTCCCTAGGTTTTGGGTGTTTGGGGGCGGGGGCCGCGGCGTCCCGGTTCCGCGTTGCGGCGGTCGGGGCCGGGTTTGCGGCCGTCGCGCTGAGGTGGGCGCGGG
>CALMQC010000137.1 GCA_937871895.1 uncultured Roseateles sp.
GCACAATCCGCGCGTCTGCGGCCCATCTCCTTCAAGCCCATGCGCCTGCGCCTCGCCCTCGTCGTCCTCTCGCTGGTCCTGCTGCTGGCCGCGTACTTCGCCCTGGCTTGGCAGTGGAGCTACTCGGACGGCGAGCGCGCAGGCTGGGTGCAGAAGTTCTCGCGCAAAGGCTGGGTGTGCAAGACCTGGGAGGGTGAGCTGTCGATGGCGGTGCCGGGCAGCTTGGCGGTGGAGCGCTTCGAGTTCACGGTGCATGACGACGCCACGGCCGCCCAGATCAACAAGCTGATGGGCCGCCGCGTGGCCCTGCACTACGAGCAAAAGGTCGGCTTGCCCGGCTCCTGCTTTGGCGAGACGCGCTACTTCGTCAATCGCGTTGAGCTGACCGACGAAATCCCGCTGGCGCCCAACATCGTGCTGCCCAACTTGCCGCCTGTTCCTGCCGCCTCGGCGGCCTCGCGCTGAGCCCATGGCGATCGAGCTAGACCACGACGCGCGGGCCGAGGCCGTGCGCTCCATCGAGCGCTATTTCGAGCAGGAGCTGGACCAGCGCATCGGTAACCTGGCCGCCGGCAGCCTGCTCAGCTACTTTCTCGAAGAGATCGGCCCGCTGGTCTACAACCAGGCCGTGTCCGAGGTGCAGGAGCGATTGCTCGCGCGCGTGCAGGAGCTGGACCTGGAGCACCATGAGGACGCCTTCCAGTACTGGCGGCGCCGAGACGCCTCCCGCGGCCGGCGCTGAACATCCCTGCTGACAAACGCGGCCAGCGTCGGCTGCGACACTTGCCGCATGTCCTTGCTCACTGCCCTGGCCACGCGCGTCGAGCGCCTGGTTGACCCCTACCCCCACCGCCCCGATTTCGCCCCGCCGCCGCGCTTCTTCGCCTTCCTGTGGCGCTGCGCGGACGGCCTGCGGCCACATCTGCTGGTGCTGACCTTGCTCACCGCCGGCATTGCCGTGGCCGAGGCCCTGCTCTTCAGCCTCGTGGCTTCGCTGGTGGACGGCCTCGCGGCGCTCCAGCCCGCCGAGCTCTGGGCCACGCCGCCCAAGGTGCTCTGGATGCTGCTCGGCGTGCTGGGGGCCAGCATCCTGCTGGCCATGGCGCAGGCCTTGATCAAGTACCAGGGCGTGTTCGGCAACTTCCCGATGCGTCTGCGCTGGCTCTTCCACGGCCGCATGCTGCAGCAGAGCCTCTCGTTCTTTGGCGACGAGTTCGCCGGCCGCATCTCCACCAAGGTCATGCAAACGGCCCTGGCCGTGCGCGACACCTGGTTCATCGTGGCCGACATCCTGGTCTACGTGATCGTCTACTTCGGCACCCTCGTGGGCGTGGTGGCGAGCTTTGACACCTGGCTGATTGCGCCCTTTGCCGGCTGGCTGCTGCTCTATATCGGCACCCTCGTCTACTTCGTGCCGCGTCTGGGCAAGGTGGGCAAGCTGCAGGCCGATGCGCGCAGCCTGATGACGGGCCGCATCACTGACGCCTATACCAACATCGCCACCGTCAAGCTCTTTGCCCACGGCCGGCGCGAAGCCAGCTACGCGCGCGAGGCCATGCAGGAGTTCATGAGCACGGTGCACGGCCAGATGCGCCTCGTCACCGGCTTCGAAATCGTCAACACCGTGCTCTCGGCCCTGCTGGTGGGCTCCACGGCGCTGGTGGCGCTGTGGCTGTGGGGCGGCAGCCTGATCGGCGTCGGCGCTGTCGCGGCGGCCACGGCCATGGCCATGCGGCTCAATGGCATCTCGCACTGGGTGATGTGGGAGATGGCCAGCCTGTTCGAGCACGTCGGCACCGTGCAGGACGGCATGGCCACGCTGACCAAGCCGTCGAGCGTGGTCGATGCACCCGGCGCGACCGAGTTGACGGTGCCGCGCGGTGAGGTGCGCTTCGAGGCACTCAACTTCCATTACCCCAACGGCAAGACCGTCATTGAGGGCCTGGACCTCCACATCCGCCCCGGCGAGAAGATCGGCCTCGTGGGCCGCAGCGGTGCGGGCAAGAGCACGCTCGTCAACCTGCTGCTGCGCCTGCATGACATCCCGCAGGACGGTGGCAGCGGCGGCCGCATCCTGATCGACGGCCAGGACATCGCCACCGTCACGCAAGACTCCCTGCGCCGCCACATCGGCATGGTCACGCAGGACACCTCGCTCTTGCACCGCTCGGTGGCCGACAACATCCGCTACGGCCGCCCCGACGCGACGGACGCCGATCTGGCCTCCGCCGCCACGCGCGCCCACGCGGCCGAGTTCATCGAGGGCCTGTCCGACCCCAAGGGCCGGCGCGGCATGGAGGCCCATGTCGGCGAGCGCGGCGTCAAGCTCAGCGGTGGCCAGCGCCAGCGCATCGCCATTGCCCGTGTGATGCTCAAGGACGCGCCGCTCTTGGTGCTCGACGAAGCGACCAGCGCGCTCGACTCCGAGGTCGAAGCCGCCATCCAGGAGAGCCTCTACAGCTTGATGGAAGGCAAGACCGTGATCGCGATCGCCCACCGCCTCTCCACCATCGCTGCGCTGGACCGCCTCGTCGTGATGGACGCCGGCCGCATCGTCGAGCAAGGCAGCCACGCCGAGTTGCTGGCGCAAAACGGCATCTACGCCCGGCTCTGGGCGCACCAGAGCGGCGGCTTCCTCGGGCTGGAAGACTGATCAGCGACGCTGGCGGCGCGCCCGCCAGCCGAGCACTGCGAGGCCGAGACCCATCAAGCCCCAGGTCGTCGGCTCCGGCACGGCGGCAGCCTGGAAGTCGCTCAAGGACAGCGTCGTGCCATTGCCGTAGTGCACGACGAAGCTGCCCGCGCCGCCCGCCACCGCCAGCCGCTCGCCGTCGGCCACGTTGAGCAGGCTGCCCGAGAGGCCGCCGGCCGCGTCGATGAGCACAAAGCTGTGGCCCGCATCGGCGACGAAGCCGTTGATGAAGCTCAGTTGGAGCGTGGTGTCGCCCCCGAGGTCGACGCTGCCGCCGACGTTCACGGCGTCATAGCCGCTACCGCGCGGCAGGCCGCCCAGCTCGACGCTGAACAGGGCCCCGCTGCTGAAGCTCAAGCCCTCGCGCACGCTGAAGAGGCCCGCGCTTTCACCCGGCGCCAGCTCAGCGCCTTGCACGCTGAGGCTGGCCACCTCGCCGTGGCCGCCCAAGGTCCCTTCGTTCACCGTCGTGCGGCCGCTGTAGGCCTGCACGCCGTTCAGCACCAGGGTGCCTGCGCCGGTCTTGAGCAGGCCGAGACCAGAGGCCAGCTCGCCGATGCTGCCGTCCACCACCAGCGTGTGGCCATTGGTGTCGATGAAGCCGGCCTCTTCGCCCGCGCTGCCATCCAGCAGCACCATGCGATCGGCGGCGAGGCTGAATGAAGCCCAGGCGCGCAGGCCGCCTTGGGCGCCACGCGTGCTCTCACCGTCGAAGAAGCTCTTGCCGAGGATCAAGCGATTGCTCGCCGCGCCCAGCGCGCCATCGCTCGTGAGGCCCAGCACCGCACTGCCAAAGCCTTGCGGGTCTCCGAGCACCAGGTCGCCTGTGAAGCTGTTGCCCGCATTGGTCAGCCGCACGTCGAACTTGTCGGCGTTGCCCGGCATGCTGCCACCTTGAATGCTGAGCTTGAGCGGGCCGCTCAAGGCGCGCTCGATGACGATGGACTGGCCGCCCGCCACAAAGCCGGCGCCGCCAGGGCCGATGCTGAGGTTCATCGCGTTGCCAATCACGAGTGGCGCGGCCATGCGGTTGCTGGCTTCGAGGTGGCCGTTGTCGAGCAGCAGGCTGTTGCTGGCCGCACCCAGCGCTTGCACGTGCCCGAGCGTGAGGCGGCTGCCCTGCGTCACCTCGATGCTGCCGTTGAAGAGGTTGGCGCCGTTCAGCGTCACCGCACCAGGAGAAAAGCCTGCGCGGCCCACCATCAAGCTGCCCGTGCTGACCAGCACCCCATCCATGGTGGCAAACAGCGGGCGCAGGCTGCCACCGCCCAGGTTCACCCGGCTGCCGGCCTGCGTGGTCAGGTTGTTCACCGTCAGCACACGGCCGCCCAGCAGCAGCTCGGCGCCGTCACTCACCGAGACATTGCTGCGCGTGCCCAGCGCCTCGTCCACCCCCAGGGCCAGGCGGCCCTGCAGCACGTCCACGCGGTTGTCGCCGCTGCTGTTGGTGTTGGCGGTCCTGAGCACCCAGGTGCCGGCGCCCGTCTTGGTCATGCCGAGGCCGTCAATGGGCTGGTTGAACACCACGTCAAAGCCGTTGGTGTCCACCGTCATGTCGCGGAAGCTGGTGCTGCGTGTCGCGGCGATGTTGAGGTTGCCAGCCGCTACCAGCGTACCCGGCAGCGTGAAGAAGCCGCTGCTGCGGCCGATGTTGAGCACGCCGTTCGGGCCGCCCAGGCGTGCATCGCTGTCGAGCACGAGCTCGGCGGCCTGGCCCGAGTTGCCCGCCAGCGCCACGCCACCGGTGTGGGTGTTGGTGCCCGTCAGCAGGTAGCGCGCGGCGCCGCCCAGGTTGAGCCGGCCGTCGCCGCTGATGGCGCTGCTGATGGTGTGCGCCCCCGTGGCGCTGACCGAGGCCAGCGCGCCGCTCACAGTGAGTGGGCGGCTGAGCTCATAGCTGTCGGGCAGAACCAAGCCGCCCTGCAGCAACAGGCCCGCGCCAGCCTGGCCGAGGTTGCCGTCGTGGTTGAAGGCGAGCAGCGAGATGTTGGGCTGGCCGTTGGCGTCGGCGGTGCCGTCGTTCAGCACCGCCAGGCCGCCCGCAAAGCTGTTGTTGCCCGTGAGGGTGATGAAGCGCCCCGCAAAGCCCATGCCGCCGTCACCGCTGATGGTGCTGCTCACGGTGTTGGTGATGCCGCCCAGCTGCACCGCCGCCTGCCCGCCGGTGGTGACGATGTTGCGCGCGAGGCCAAAGCCATCGCGCAGCAGCAGGCGCCCGCCGCCTTCAAACTGCAGCACCGGGCTGGCGCTGCCCAGCACGCTCTCACGCCCCACGCTCAGCGTGCCGCCACCGTGCAGCGTGATCTGGCCGGTGAAGGTCTGCGCCGAGGGCGATGCGAGGCTCAAGGTGCCGCTGCGCACGTCCAGGTCACGCTGGCCGCTGAGGGCGCCGCTGATGATGAGCTGGCCGAAGCCGCCGGGCGCAAAGTTCACCAGCACGCGGCCGTCACCGGCCAAGCTGGCAAGAAAGGCGCTGCCGCCGTTGCCGGTGGCCAGCACCTCGCCTGCGCCCGAGACGGCGCCCGTGGTAATGGTGCCGCCGTCAGGCCGCAGCGCGAGGCTGCCCGGGCCCGAGATGGTGCCCATGGCCAAGGTGTTGTGCGGGCCCGTCGTGCGCAGCCGCAGGGCTTGCCCGGCGCGGTCGGTCGCCCCGTTCACCACAAAGCGCACGGGGTTGGCAGCGTCGCCAGCCAGTGCGATGACCTCGGCACTGTTGGTGAGCGTGATGGCGCCGTTCACATTGCCGCCCGGGACGGCGCCGAATAGCGTCTGCACAAAGCCGGCGCTGCTGCTGAGCCGGCCGCCCAGCGCGATGGGCTTGTTCAGCGTCGTGACGACATTGCTGTTCACGATCTGCAGCTCGCCGCCCGCAGCCACCTCGATGCCGCTCGTACCGTTCAAGGCAGAGCCGGCAAAACCCAGCGCGGCGCCGGCTTGCACGATCGTTGCGCCGCTGTAGCTGTTGTTGCCGCTCAGCACCGTGCGGCCGGCCACCGCCGTCAGCCCGCCGCCCCCGCTGATGTCGCCGCTCAGGAAGAGCTGGCTCGCCGTGCTGGGCCCACCCGTCAGCTCCAGCGTGCTGTTCAGCGCCAGCGCGTTGTTGATCGTGCCGTGGCCGTTGTCCGAGAGCATGCGCAGGTAGGCCCCGCTGCCCTGAAAGCGCAAGGCCTCACCGCTGAGCGTGGGCGCCGGCGTATTGGCCCCCAGCGTCAGCCCCAGCAGCGTGAGGCCGCCGGCGATGTCGTTGAAGGAGGCCGGGCGCGTTGGGCTGTCGAGCAGCACCTCGCCCAGGATGGCGGGCAAGCCGCCCACCCAGTTGGCTTCAGCGCTCCAGTTGGCGCTGCTGCTGCCGGTGAAGGTGTGCACCGCCGCGCCGCCGAGGCTGGGGCTGAGGCTGAGCAGGGCGAGCGCGGCGCCGAGGGCCACGGGGCGGGTGCGCATTGCAAGGCGGCGCGATGAGAAGCGGGAGGGGCGCATGGCGGGTCTCGTCGGGTGCGGTTCAAAGAGGCGTAGCCGCCGCACGCGGGCGGCGCCACGGGGCGAAGCTGCAAAGGCCAAGCAGCACGAGCCACAGCGCACCGGGCTCGGGGATGGCGGCGGCGCTCGTGTCGCCCAGGCCCAGGGTCAGCGTCCAGCGCGAGCTGAGACCGCTGCCTTCCAGGCCAAGGCCAAATTCGTTGGCGCGCGCGTTCAACAGCGCGGCACGCGGGTCGGGTTCGTCCAGCCAGGCCAGCAGCACCGCGTCCAGGCTGGCAAAGCCCTGCGCGATCACCTCGCTGACGGCATTGCCGTCGTAGCCCGCGGCGGCGAGGCGGTCGGTGAAGAAGCTGCCGTCGCTGCCGGTGGGGCTCAGGAAGTTGTGCGCCAGCATGTCGCTGCTGTGGGTGCGCGCGGCGTCGGTCAGCGCGTCGTCCTGCGCCAGGGACTGCAGGCCCAGGCGC
>CALMQC010000138.1 GCA_937871895.1 uncultured Roseateles sp.
GGGCACGGCGCCGTAGCGGCCGGCCAGGTAGCCGCGTTCCCAGGCCTCTTGCTTGCGTGGGCTGAAGTCGGTCAGCGGGTACAGGCGAGTGGCCTGGTCGGCATCCTTTTCGGTAAACCAGATCTGGTCTCGCCGGAAGAGGGTGTGGTCCAGCAGCGAGGTGTCATGGGTGCTGAAGATCAGCTGCGCGCCGTTGGGATTGAGCTCGGGCGTCTGGAACATGGTGACTAGACGCCGCACCAGCAGGGTGTGCAAGCTGCTGTCCAGTTCATCCACCACCAGCACGCGTCCATCACGCAGGCAATCCAGTACCGGCGCGATCAGGCCATACAGGCGCTGCGTGCCTTCGGACTCATCATGCAACTCGAACTTGGCGGAGCCCTTGGGCGTGCTGTGCTCGAACACGGGCATCAAGAACTCACGCTCCTCCTGGCTGGCTTGTAGGCCGCTGGCGCTCATCACCCACTGGGCCTGCATGCCCTTGCGGGGCACTGCCTGAACGTCGGCGATGGAGATGTCGGCGGCGGACAGGAACTCGCGGATCGAGGCCCGTCCTTGCTCCGTCGCCAGCAGCGCCGTAGTGAAGTCAGGCAGCACAGTGGCACCGGCCGGCAGGAACGTGATGTTCCGGACGATCCAGTTGAACACCGGGCTGAGCTGTTCGCTGTTGAGTTGTGCGGCCATGGACAAGAACAGTGCGTTGGGGCGCGTGCTCTCCTGCCACAGCTTGCGAGGGCCAGTCAGGTAGGTGCTGAACTCGTAGTCGTACCCGTCGCCATCGATGTGTTGCCGGCTGAACAGCTGGGTGGGCTTGCTGCTTCGATAAACCAGCAGCGACTCGCTGACGATGCGCTGTGGCGTCATCGCGAACGCGTACTGGTGCCGCACGCCCGACAGCAGGAAGGTGATCTCGAACTCGATGGGCTGGTGGGCCGTGGCCGGGTCCAGCTTGAAGGGCTGCACGTTGTAGGTTTGGCCTGGCTGGATGACCGTGGCCGACTCGGCCACCACGGCGCGCATGTAGTCCAACGCGCGCAGCAAGCTGGACTTGCCACTGGCGTTGGGCCCGTAGACCACCACAGTGCGCAAGGCATGGGGCGCTGACTTCAGCCCGGTGGATGCCAGGTGCGTTGTAGCCAGTTCCTTGTCGCCAGACGCAATCAGGTTCAGGGCCTGCTCGTCGCGGATTGAACGGAAGTTCCGAACCCGAAATTCAAGCAACATGACCCATCTCCTTATGAACAAGGGGTTCATTCTTGCAGAAAATGTTCAAGATAGGCGTCAATATTCGGTGAAGAATTGTGGATGTTCCCCCTAGCAACACTACGGGTCCAACCCTGGGTCCGCGCCATCGCGGTGCGTTCATAGCTGCGCACGGGCCACTCTCAGGCGGGCATCCAGCCGTTGTAGTTCCAGATTCAGGTCCACCTGCTTGGCGATCTGTCGTTCCTTGGCGGCCAGGCTACGCAGGCGTGCCGCTTCTTGTTCCAGTCGTTGGCAGGCTCGCAGCGCGTCACGCTGGGCGGCGGCTGCGGTGGGGCCGCTGGGCAGGCGGAAGTTTCCGGTCAGGCGGGCAGCCTCCGCTGCGGTGAGGCAGTCCATCCAGCCCTGGTACAGGGCCATCAGGTCTTGGTGCGGCTGACGGTCCAGAGCCATCGCCTCCAGCAACGGGCCCACCACGGACGCGGCGCCGGGGTCGATGCCGAGCAGCTCGGAGCGGACCAGCTCACCATCGAGCACCACCTTACCGGCCTCGTTCTGCGCAGCGCGCTTGTGCGCGAGGCTGAGGGCGAGCTGGGTCGGCTGCGTCGGCGTCGAGTCCTCGGACGCTGCTGCGGCGCCCTGCGTCAGCGCTTGGATCAGCAGCACGGGGTAGGGCACTGCCCGGTGCACCAGCTCGGCCAACCGCAGCCACTGCGATGCCTTGCCATGCGTGGCACGCACCTGCACGCTGAGCACGGCCACTTCCAGGTACTCGCGCCCGTCGGCACGGTGCTCCGGGACGGCCACGGTGCCGGGCTTCAGCGCAGCGATCCACTGCAGCTCCTCGATGCCGTCGGTCAGCAGGCGCCGGTCGGCCGCCGTCGGCGCGCCGTGCTCGGCCAGCATCTTCTTGGGCACGCGCTGGTCCACCCGTGCCCGCTCGGGCAAGGCCAGCGCCTTGACCACGTCGTCGGCGGTGAGGTGGGGCGTCGCCGTCATGGGGTCAGCGCAGCTCCGAAGGCCTTGACGGTGTCCTCGCTGTCGCGGCCCGACACGGTCTTGCCGGTGGCAGCCTCGATGAGGGTCAGCAATGCGCCGGCACGCAGGCGAATGAAGGCGTCAAAGTCGTCTGCGCGCAGTGCGGTCACGGGGATGACATGCGAGGCCAGGAACTCGTCCAGGCTGCTCTGCGGCACCTGCTTGGCCTTCTGGATCCGGCCCAGGTAGACGCTGGGGGCGTCACCGCTGATGAAGCGGTTGGTGCCGGCGGCCAGCGGCGCCTTGTTGATCACGCTGTTCCACTTGTCCTTGGGCAGCTTCTGCTTCTCGCACCATGCACGCGGGAAGATGTGGTGGATGTCGATGGCGTTGTTGAAGTAGGTGTTCAGGTCGATGGGCGTGCCGCTGACGAAGTCGCGCCCGCCGTGCTTCATCAGCAGGGCCGCCAAGCCCTTGTAGGCCGCTGCCAGTCGGCTCTGCAGCGACAGCAGGCGGGTGGGCGCGAAGTTGGCATCGCGCACCGTGCGCGGTTCGGTGCCGCCGTCTACCCAAGCCACCACGTCCTGCATGTCCATCGCGAAGCGCGTCTCGTTGGCGCCG